>DOXU01000047.1 GCA_003518885.1 Oscillospiraceae bacterium | reverse complement strand
TCAGCAAGATTAATCTTGCTGAGAGCCTTTCCTATTTATTAAAGATTATTTAAAGACTTGCTGAATCACTTGTTTAAGTGTTTTACATTTAATGATTTTGATTTCCAGCCCCTGGCATTCCCTTAAAGTAATGTTTTTGGCGACAAAAACATGTTTAAAGCCCATTCTATTCGCTTCTTTTATTCGACTTTCCATGGATGGGATTTTTTTCAATTCCCCCGTTAGGCCGACATCCGCAATAAAAAGAGTATCTCCTGGGATACCTTTATGAAAAACAGAAGAAACGATACTCATTATCACGCATAAACTTACGGCATTTTCGGAGAGTTTGAGTCCACCAGTAGTTTTTAAAATCACATTTTTATCGAATAGGGTGATATCCGCACGTTGCTCCAAAATTGAAACGAGAGTATTTAATTGATCACGGCGTAAACTTTCTCCAATACGCGTTGGATACGGGGTAAATGATCTGGAAACTAAGCTCTCAATTTCTACAATGATAGGACGTGAACCCTCTCGTACTACAGTGAGCGCGCTGCCGGAAATGGATTCGTCTGTTTCCCTCTTGGTCATAAAAAAATCGGATGGATTATCAATTGATAGTAAACCCGCTTCTGTCATATTAAAAAAGCCCATCTCACCTGTACTGCCAAAACGGTTTTTAGAAGAATAAAGGCAGCGTACTTCTTCGCCAACATTGCTATCCATTAATAAAACGGTATCGACCATATGTTCAAGCGAACGCAGGCCGGCGAGTTCATTTTCTTTGGTCATTTGCCCAATCATCATAACGGCACGAGGTCTAGCCGGATTTTTGGCTGTGTAAAGCAATTCGGTAGCACATTGCATAGTTTGAGTTGGTGAGCCTGGACGAGAATCAATAGCATCCATAGAAAACGTTTGAATACTATCAATAACAATAAAGTCTGCGTCTATTGATTCAATGTGGCGTAGAACATTGTCCATACTAGTGTCGGCAAGAATCCATAAATTTTCATCGATATGACTCAGAATACGGTCTGCTCGTCGTCTGATTTGTGAGGCACTTTCTTCTCCAGTGGCATAGATCGCGGTATAGCCTTGTTCGGTCAAATGGGCGGCAATCATTAAAGCAAGTGAACTTTTTCCACAGCCAGGAGGGGATGACAAAATTGTGAGAGAATCTTGAATGAGTCCTCCACCCATAACACGATCAAATTCGGAAATACCGGTCCGATAACGATTGTTTCCCCCAGTTTCTATATTTGCCAAGTGTGAAGCAGAAGCGGATTTCCGTTGCGTTGTTAGATTGTTTCGGGAAGTGTGGGAATTATTAGAGGAAACGCTTTGCGTTTCCTCTAATGTGTTCCATTCATTGCATGATGGACAGCGTCCTACCCATTTTGATTCGATATGTCCACAATTGGTGCAAACATATTGTTTTCTGATTTTTGCCATGTTATTCTCCCCGGTATATTTACGTCTACATCTATGCAGAACTATTTTTTTACACTATTGGCCTGATTTTGATAATGTAACGTACCACAATAAATAGAGAAGGCCATTTTATTTTGGTATTCCTCTTTTTGAAGATTACGATTCTCGGTGGGATTTGAAACAAAACCGCATTCCGCCAAAACAGCTGGTGTATGTGTGTGATATAAAATATAGAGATTGTCACCTGCCGGCTTTACAATTCTTTCGTTTTGCGGTTGTATAAGATTATGAATTTCATCCTGCAGATTCTGTGCCAATATTTTGGATGCCGGATTATTTGTAGAATAAAACATTTGGGCCCCATTATACTGAGAATCCGTATATAAATTTTGATGGATACTTAAAAATAGTGCTTTGGGATGTTCTTCTGCAATTTTAAAACGGTTATGAATATCCGTTACCTTCTTTTCGCGAATGGAATTACTGCCTTTGTCGTATATTGAACGATCATCTTCTCTTGTCATAATGACTCGATAACCGCCAATTAAAAAGAAGTTCCGTAGCTTTAAAGAAATTGCCAAATTAATATCTTTTTCATAGTTTCCATCTGTTCCAACTGCACCGCCGTCTGGACCTCCGTGCCCAGGGTCAATTATAACAGTAGGAATTTGAAGTGTATCCGTAGCCTTAGCCAGATCATGGTTTCTAATAAAAAAGGCAGCTCCTGTTGCAACCAGTCCAAGTATTACAATAGCAATTACAGAAAGTGCCCAATCTCCTAAACGCATGGAGCATTCCTCCCTATCCCACTGTATTCGTGAGAATGTCCATTTATGTTACGGGAAAAATGCTCTATAAACCTGATTGTATAAATTGTACAGAAATTGAAATAGGAATCACAGAAAATAAGAAGGAGAAAGCCTTTCGTCGAAAGAATGCCCTTCCACATGTAGTAGAGTACGCTTGGCGTCCTCGCCGCCTCTAAATCCACCAAGTTGCCCATTCTTACGGATTATCCGATGGCATGGGACAATAATAGGGATTGGATTGGAACCAATCGCATTTCCAACGGCGCGGCTTCCCTTTAGATGACAACTGTCCGCAACACCTTGATAACAGGCCAATTTTCCATAAGGAACATCAAGTAATTTTTCCCAAACCATCTTGGCAAAATCTGATCCTAATAAAAAAGATGGCTGCACGGAAAAATGACGAAGCTTTTTATTAAAATAAAGTTCTAATTCGTGGCAAACTCGCAAGGCAGTTTTATTGGCCTCCCTCACTTTAAATGGCCCGATTTTTTTAAGAAGATATTCATTTGTTTGTTGTTCGTGGTCACATGGAAGAAGAAGGCGTATAATGGAGTCACAATCGCAAAAACAAATGATTTTTCCAATCGGTGAGTTATAATCAGCTTTATATAAGGTCAACATAAAAAATATCCTTTATACATTTGGAGGAAATGATGGACAAAAAAGAAAGTCTTCCAGGTTTGCCAAAAGAAATGAAAAATTTCCTGGTGTATTTAAGTGTTATCAAGGGTAAGTCCAATGGAACGGTTCAAGAATATGCACACGATCTTCGAACATTTTTTAGATTCATGAAACAATTGCGCGGTGCAGTACCCACAAATATGCCATTTAATAAAATCCTTATCGAAGATATTGATGAGTCCTTTTTGGCGTCTATTACATTATCCGATCTTTATGAGTACCTTTATTATATTACGAAGGAAAGAAAAAATGGGGCGGCCGCTAGAGCTCGCAAGGTTTCGAGTTTGCGCACTTTTTTTAAATATCTTTGTACCAGGGCAGAAGTCTTGAAAGAGGATCCAACACAGAACCTAGAGGCGCCTAAACAGCGAAAATCTCTTCCAAAATATCTGACATTGGAAGAGAGTATGAAATTTTTAAGCGGTATCAAAGGCCCCAATGCAAAAAGAGATTTTTGTATTTTAACATTGTTTCTAAATTGTGGTATGCGATTAGCGGAATTGGTCGGTTTGAATTTGTCCGATATTCATGGCAGCACAATGCGTGTGACCGGAC
>DOXU01000214.1 GCA_003518885.1 Oscillospiraceae bacterium | reverse complement strand
CCTGTATAGTGTCCAGAAAAGCAGAGAGATCGTATTTTCCGGACTTCACATCTCTGGATGCAACAGAATAGGTTGCTTCTAATTTTTTACCCAGCATTCCCTCAATTTGTGTAAAAACATCAGTGTAAGCGTTGGTTGGTGATCCGCGTGTAATAAAAGCCGCGGCCGATTGGATAGCACCGCTGTAACGGGCCAAAAAGCTGGTGACAGGGGAACTTACTCGTCCAGCCCAGACGGGTGAACCAATGATAATTTTATCAAAAGAAGTGATATCCAATTTAATGTCCTGAATGTTTGGTTTGCTTCCGGAAAGAGACTGGGCGACCTCTCCGAAGAACGCTAAAACGCCGCCTCCGCCCAGGCGTATAATCCCCTCAGATGGAATTTTGAGCTTATCCGAAATCCGTCTAGCTATTGTCGCAGTTGTACCTGATTTTGAAAAATAAATGACAGCAGAATTCATATGAATTTCTCCCTCGATATGTTTTCGGATTTGATAGTTCTATTATAGCATATTGTCTGCCTCTTGCTGCAGCTTTTTAAACAATATCTCCACATTTGTCCAAAAAGGAAATTTTAATACCGCAAAAAACGGGCAGCTTTTATCAGCTGCCCGTTTTTATCTTAAATAAAATTATTCTACATCGAAAAGAGTGGTAGACAGATAACGCTCACCAGTATCAGGGAGAAGGGCAACAATCAGTTTACCTTTGTTCTCTGGACGCTGTGCCAAAATAGTGGCAGCTTTCACTGCAGCACCGGCCGAAATACCAACAAGCAGGCCATGCAGTTTGGAAAGGGTGCGGGAAGCTGTAAATGCATCGTCGTTTTCAATAGGAATAATTTCGTCTACAATGTTTGCATCATAGACGTCAGGAACAAACCCAGCGCCAATTCCTTGAATTTTGTGTGGGCCCGGTTTGCCACCCTCTAGGACGGGAGAGGATGCTGGTTCTACACCAATAATTTGGACACCTGGTTTCTTTTTCTTCAGGCATCTGCCTACACCAGTGACGGTTCCACCTGTGCCAATGCCAGCAACAAAAATATCAACGGCGCCATCTGTATCACGCCAAATTTCTTCACCTGTAGTTGTTTCATGAATGGCAGGGTTGGCTGGATTTTTAAATTGTTGTGGGATGTAGCTTTTGGGAAATTGTTTCGCCAATTCTTCTGCTTTGCGGATAGAACCTTTCATGCCGTCCGCACCGGGAGTCAAAACGAGTTCGGCGCCGAGTGCTTTCAGTAGTTTGCGTCTTTCAACGCTCATGGTTTCTGGCATAGTAAGGATGAGGCGATATCCTTTTGCAGCGGCGGTAAAGGCAAGGCCGATACCAGTATTGCCGCTGGTAGGTTCGATAATAACGGTTTCGGCGTCGACAAGGCCTTTATCTTCGGCATCCTTGATCATGGCGTAGCCGATACGGTCTTTTACGCTACCCAGTGGATTGAAATATTCCAATTTAACCGCGATTGTAGCGTCCAAGTTATTTTTTTGATTATAGGCACCCAATTCCAAGAGTGGGGTATTTCCAATTAGTTCTGTTAAATTTTTTGCAATTTTTGACATTTTTGCACCCTCCATTTATCTTGTTTTAAGATGTGAATGCGTGTACAGATTCTGTAGCAGTAATTTCGATTACTTAAAACTCAGTGAATCTTGCGCAGAAGATTGATAAAAGCGATGTCTCCAGCGTGTATGGCTGGGGAAGACAGCTTTATAAGATTGTAGTAAAAATTTGGACGGGATTAGATGTAGAACATGGTATAATCTTGCCCGCTGCGATACTCTTCAACAAGATCTCCTAGTGTAATAGAGTCAACAACGTGATCAATACCATTATTAATACGGTCCCATACATGCTTTTTTATGCAGTCCTGTAAAGGATTTTCGCCTGTACTCTCTTCTGTAACAATGTGTAAGCTGCCCTCTAATGTACGTAAAATAGCGCCAATGGTCATTTCGTGCGGTTCTTTTGCAAGTGCATAACCGCCTTGTGCGCCCTTAATGCTACGTACAAAGCCGGCCTTACGTAATTGTGAGAAGACTTGTTCAAGGTAATTTACTGAAATTTGCTGCCGGTCTGCAATGTTGTAAAGAGAAACATGGCTGCCGTCGGCATGGACAGCTAAGTCCAGGAGTGCCCGCAGTCCATATCTTCCTTTGGTAGATAGTTTCATGGCAACCTCCGCATAATTACTAATATGATATGTTTAGTATATCATCTTTGCTTTTTCTGTCAAGGCTTTCTTTGCGGATTTTACCGTATTATCTCAAAAGGCTTTGCTTGCGTCTTTGAGAATAATCATTATAATAGGAGTATACTATAAAACGCGTGAAAGAAAAAGCGTTTAAATGGAAAGTTATTTTCTTTTAGATAAAAGAAGGCAAGCGTGATGGAACGGATTGATTTGGTCTTGCAAAAGATGGCTGCTTATAATGGAAATGATGTAAAACGAATCAACCATGCATTAAAGGTCTATGCATATGCGCAAATGATGAGTGGAACATTTCCTTTTTCAGAGAGAAAAATACTATTGATAGCGGCGATTCTTCATGATATTGGTATTCATAATGCTGAAAAAAAATATCATTCATCTGCAGGAAAGTATCAGGAGATAGAAGGCCCGCCTGTTGTCCGTGCTCTCTTGAAGGATATGAATTTGGAAGAGAACTCTATTGCGCGTGTCTGTTACCTGGTTGGGCATCATCACCACTACATGCAGGTCGAGGGAGAGGATTATCAAGTGCTAATTGAGGCAGACCTTCTTGTTAATATTGAAGAAGAAGGGCTTTCTTATCAAGCGGTGCAAAAAATCGGACAGAAACATTTTAAGACACAGGTGGGAAGAAAACTTTTGCATCGGCTTTTTTTATTTAAAGAAGAATAGATTTTAGCCAAAATCAAAAACAGGGAGGTGGCGTTTTGGAAAAAATAGAGACGAACATAAAAGCGGAGGCTCAGGTAAATGTGTGGGCAGAGCAACAATGTTTCGAAAAACAGGTACAATCTTTGCTGGAAGCTGGTTCACCAAAGGCGTTTGTTCGCACATATGGTTGTCAACAAAATGTGAGTGATAGCGAAAAACTGAGTGGCATGTTGGAACAAATGGGGTATTCGTTTGCGGATAGACCAGAGGATGCCGACCTGATTATTTTTAATACCTGTGCGGTACGTGAACATGCGGAACAACGAGTTTTTGGCAATGTTGGTGCTTTAAAAAAGCTTAAAGAAGCAAATCCCAAAATGATAATTGCCCTCTGCGGCTGTATGATGCAGCAAAAGCACATTGTGCAACAGATAAAGAAAAGCTATCCTTACGTGGATTTGGTTTTCGGTACGGGGGCATTGCCCCGCTTTCCTGAACTGCTTTTTCGTGTATTGACAGAGGGAAAGCATCTCTCGGATCTTTCCTTGGCAGAAAATATGCCAGAGGGCATGCCAGTACGGCGTGATTCTGCTTATAAGGCTTGGCTCCCCGTTATGCATGGGTGTAATAATTTTTGCACATATTGCATTGTACCCTATGTTCGCGGGAGAGAGCATTCCAGAGCCCCCGCTTATATTTTGCACGAGGCGGAAGAATTGATTCATGCAGGGACAAAAGAGATCACGCTTTTAGGGCAACATGTGAAT
>DOXU01000151.1 GCA_003518885.1 Oscillospiraceae bacterium | reverse complement strand
GCTTATACTGTATGCAGAAAAAAGTGATAAAATGTTGGGTACAAGAAAATAAAATAAAAAGGGAAGCAATCTGGTATACTCTATCAATGGGAATAGAAATGGCCACTGACAAACGCCACTCTTGCACGACTATACAGAATAGGAATCATTAAAAAAGACACCTTAATTTGGAAGCAGAAATTCCCTGATTGGAAACCGCTTTCGCAGTTCATAAAGAGCAGTGCCATTTTCGGTGGAACCACAATGACTAGCCCGGTGAAAATATCCTTGAAAGGACCTATTTTAGATGTAGTCATTGCAATGGTGTTAATTGTGGGTTGTATTTTTAGCTATTTTTATTTTTTGTCCAAACTTCTTTGGATGAAGGAAAAAATATTCTGGGCATAACCAGTGGAGTCATGTTATTCCACGACGGAAAATGTTGGCTTTGCAATACGAATGATAAGCCATATAGCAGTTAAAGATGGCGATAATTCATATAAAGTGACGCTTTCGGTAAATAACCGCTCTATGGTTCTGTCTTTAAAGTTCAGGTCAAATCCGAACTCTATTGTAGGGTATAAGGGACTTAATTTTGAAATAATATCCAAACAAATAAATGAATGCTTTTCCACTAATGGGTTTAATAAACTAAGGATCAATTACAAGATGGCTGTCTTTGCATACTATGCCTATTACAATTTACTGAGTTTGAGAATAATGGCGAAATTTTGGGTTGCTTATATCCGATAATTCAAAATGATAAGATAACACTTAATGCAGCCGAATTTGAGATGTGCTATGTGGAACTAAAGAATATGAATAGTATGAACCTAATAATGCTCCAATGATTACCATTCGACGTGAGGGCAAATTGGTTTTATGTGTTGATGGACGTATTATTTAAACTAATTGATGGGGGTACTTTGCATAATTCCAATAGACTTTTTCTCACACAGCGGCTATAGCTGACTGATTTCATTAACAGGCAGAATTGTTGATGCCGAATAGGAAAATTGGGACAGCGGTTAGCATTTTTAGACTACATCAGTTGACCCGTGTAACAGACTGTGATATTCTATTTTATAATATGATTGTGGTTTACCGCTCAATGGCGATAACTATACTCATAAAGCAGGCAAAAATATCTAATTCATGGATATGTCAAAACGTCCGAAAGTGGCTTTGCAATCGGATTGTCTGTATCTATTATATATAGAGAGACGATTCACAATGAATGGGGCTATAGCAACAAGGTCCTTCTGCTGATTGAGCATATGAGCAAAGTTGACCATGCCTGAATAATGGATTTGTTATCATATAACAAATAATCAGTACCCCTTATTAGAGTATTTTTGTACTTTAATAAGGGGTACTTTTTTATGTCGCTGAAGTCGCATGTTTATTTCTCTGGTCTATAAAAAATAAAGCCGTCATCTTTTAAGAAGATGACGGCTTAAAGAAGGTTAAGTATGGCGTATATTTGCGCTGCTTTTAGAAGGCATGAATGAGCTTGGGAATTTGATCTGTTAGTGCGTTAATGGTCATATAAACTGCGAAAAGATAGCAGACAGTCATGGAAATCTGCAATACTCTCGGAGCTTTATAGCCGTTAAACAGTTCCTTTTTCCACAGAATCAAAACCATGAAGAGCCCAGCGACAGGTGTTGCAACTGAAGTTGCAACATTTGCGATAAAGATCAGCTGTGTTGGAGATCCGCCGTATGAAAAGCAAATCACAGATGCGACGGCAAGGCACACAAAGCAGGGGATTTTGACAGCCTTAGAATCCAATGCAGTTTCCTTGTTGATACCAGCATTGAACAGAACAACACCGCGCTGAGTGTTTCCAAGTAAAGAGGAGAAGCCGGCGCCGATGATAGCAATGCCCATAATGATGGGAGCGGCATTGCCAAGGAATGGGCGAAGCAAATCCCCGAGTTGTGCAGGAGCTTTAATGGCTATGCCATTCGGATTCAAAACAATGGCACCGACCAAAACAATGGAACCAGAGATCAGAACGACAGTTGTAATGTGAAAAATCGCATCTGTACGCATTGCACCGTTAAAAAGGTCTTCTTTTTTCCAGTTCTTTTCAAAGCCGAGATAAGTTCCGTAAATACCCGCTGTGACGGCGGCGTTGGTGCTGATATAGCCGAGCGCTGTGGTAAAAGAATTATCCGCGAACTTCCAGTTGGTTAAGCCTTGGCCGAATGCGCCCCAATTTGGGCCGCCGGTTGCAACTAGTGTTGCAAAGAAGGAAACGATCATTCCAATAATGCAGATCAGAATGCCCTTTTCAACTTTTCCGTAGACGCCCTTAGATAGGTAGCAGAATGCAAGTACAGCGAGCATAATGAGTGCACCGATTCTCCAGTCAAAACCGAAGATCAGGGTCATGCCTGCACCGGTACCTGTAATGTTGCCAAGCGTAAAGAAGAAGCAGGCGAGAAAAAGTGCTGTGCCGCAAAATGCGGCAGCGACACGACCAAAATAATGGTCAATTGCATGAATGACAGGCATTCCGGTCATAGTGGAAATCCGATATGATGCCATGGTGAAAGTAATGCCCATAACAATGACGGGGATCAGCAGCCACATCATGGTGTATCCGTAGTTTGCACCGAGCATGGCGGAGGTGGTAATATTTCCGGGACCAATGACAATGCCGGTTGCGACGATTCCGGGGCCGATCTTTTTGAGCATTTCTAGGAAGGAGAGCTTTTTGACCGCGTTAGGGTCAAAGCCAAGCCGCTCCGGCACTGGTTTGCTCATATCTACTTTTTCGTAAGCCATAGTGCACTCCTCTTTCTTGTTTGTTGAGAAAAGAGGCAGAAAAGCAGGCGCGCATAGAAATAAATGCGTTCTGAGCACATGCCTGTTTTTTCCTGGCCAATTTTACCCTT
>DOXU01000005.1 GCA_003518885.1 Oscillospiraceae bacterium | reverse complement strand
CAATGGGTCCTGAGCCTAGTGAATATCTTATTATATAGATATAAATTCATATCAGACCTTCTGCTCTCCCCCAAAGTTGACAAATCCTGTTAGATCTGGAGCGATAACGTCTCAAGAGGTGGCACTCCTCTGACCTGTTACACTATGATGTTGTACTCCTCTTCATAAGCCGTAAGGCTTATGAAAGGATACAGACCCATAGTTCGAATCCCCCCCCTCTCCCCCAGTTACTGGATCTATACGTCAAAATAACACCCCTCTGATAAAAGACCTTAATCAGAGATATAAAGGTAATCTCTCTGGAGATGTCGCTCTCGGTTCCAGTCGAGATGGGAGTCCGCCTATATTCCGATGTATGCGTTCTCCTTTCATTGAAGTGGATTATACCCCACTTCAATGGTTATTTATCACTCACATCTAACGTATATTATATAACTTCTCTAATTGTTCAAATCATGATTTATAACCGATTTAATAAGCTCTATTGGTTTAGTTCCCCCAATACGATGGTTTAGTAATGCCTCCGCCATATGAATTCGATCATAAAGATTAGGGGACTGTCCTTGCTTCCCGAGACCATCTATTTTCAGAAACGCATTAAGATCACTATTAAATTTTTCTATCATCAATGGTTCCTTAAATACATTATCTTCGAAATCTCTCGACATATAGTCATCGATAACACTTGAAGCAGTTGTAATCAACAACTCGTATGCATCTGGATTTTTAAGTACTTTTATTATTGATTGAGATACCTCTCTATCGTTTACTGATATGCCAGATCTAATCATGCAATACTTTAATAGCCTAACAACTATGAAATAAAATAGAAACCGTGTCTGGCGTCTAGCAAGATTTCCTTGACGACCAAATTTTTGTTCATCACCAGCCAATTGTAACAAGTATGCCGCATAGAGATCATCTACACCAAATGGCTCTTCGTTTTCGGTCGGCTTAGCCATCATTTTTTCAAAAATAGCACCTCCGGGAAGAAACGGTGGATTCTTAGCAAAGGCAGGTCCTGCTGCTTCCAACCAGCCTGCACCATAGACTTTGATAAGATCGGCAGAGTTAACATGCCTATCGTAACGTTTTGTGTTTATATTTCTCTTTTGAAAGGCCTTTTGCGAATCCCATCCTCCTCGTTGTATCTCAAGGTAAATATCATATCTATCCGACATTTCTCTTTGCCAATCGCTAAAATCTTTTGATAAAGCAAGGAAATCTTTTTCCTGAACAGCATTCTGACTATTGGTATACCTTGTGATTTCTTTTAAAAGGCCCTCGCCGGAAGAACCAACTCTGACTATTTTTGTCACCACGGCAGCTTCACTAACCCGACGTTCCCAGTGCTCCAGTTCAGGGTTTCTACCGTTGCCTCCACATGCAAGGCGTTTATCAAACAGCGTCCAAATAGTCCGCGAAGTCTGACATCCATTCACAATATGAGGGTCATCTAAAGTTAACTGATCATCAGATAATTTCCAATCTGATACGACAATCGTAATACCATTATTGAATAGACCAAAATTTTCTGGATTACTTTTGAGGGTATTTTCCATACCCAGATTCACGCGCCGTCTACCACCAAGATATCGTCTAACATTTTTATCATATATCTTGTCTAAATCATTCGTTTCCTTTCTATACGAAGACAAATTTATATAAGTCAATTAATTTCGTAGAGCCAACAAGAAGATTGTCACCAGACGGAACAACATTTGTACGCATTACAACCGAAATTTCTGGCTTTACACTATCTTCTTCTATCCTTTTATATATGTTTTCTACAGATATAGACTCAACATCAAATATTTCACCTAAACGATGACGCCCCATATAACGAATTTCGTTAAGATCACTTTTTTCTTGATCATTCAATGGGTTCTCAGTAGCAAAACACAGTATTATTTTATCATTTTCTGATGCAGCCTTACGAAAATTAGATATTCGTTCAACCAAATCATCAGTCATAGAGTTTAAATGATGCCTCTTCCCTTCAAGAGTTTCGATCAGTTTTTGAGACTCTTCAAACAGTGTTGAACTGCCCTGAAATGCTTTTCCAAATTTGCTTTGTATTAAATACCATGTATGAGAATTTGGAGTTCCATCAGAGGAATCGTCCGATCCTGTATTCAGAATGGCTAGATCAATTCCTCCATCACCAGCACCATCGCAATAGAAATACTCCAACCCTTCATCTGAAGAATTCAGCCAGTCCTTTAAAATTTTCTGCGCAAACCGCCGCCCTCGCTCTACAGAACTTGGGTTGTCTATTATAATATCCTCTCTCCAAGATTCCAGAAAATCTAGAAAATTAGGCAAATGATCCATGATTACCTCCATGCTAACTTCAGAAGAATGATCATAATATGCTTTCCCTGCTTCCGCAAATTGGTGACTGTGCCACCATCCGTTGATTTTTTTTTGCTGAGAACCTATTTGTAAATGTGCGCTGGCGGCGATCCTGCGCACATTTTTCTGCGCTTCTGCGCTCATGGCGCTCATAAGCACCACTCCGATCCGATACTCAAAAACACATGCTGGCCGCGATCTGTGCCGGATTGTTCTCGCTCACCTGCCCACATTTCCAAACAGGCTCTAAGAGCCTGACCGAGGGATATGATAAAAAATGGATCAGACGATCGAGTAGGATAGTAATTATCTTGGAATGGCCCCGAAGACCTCCCCATTCCCTGAAATTCAGGTTGGTGGGAATAACGGCACTGGTGCGTTCACAGCATAGAGTTTTCTAAAGAAATGAAATAGAATAGAATAGAATAGAATAACGCCACTTGATACGGTGATGGTACAGATACCATCGGTAGGGCGCCAGAGAAGTATCAGATACGCACCAATTCTCAGTGCTAATTAAACCACAATAATATCATCGTGCGTCATAAATAAGCCCCGACAACACATCTCCATTTGCGACAATGGTCCAATTTCTATCATATGTTCTACCATCCTGATAATAGCCAACGATATTATAGTTCCGGTCGTAAGCAGTATACCGATCGCCATCCTTATCTATATACCCCATGATATTGTAGTTGTTGTCTCTCAACTCCTGCCTGGACATGAATTTCTCCTATGCGGTTTTGTTATTAAAACTTTAGGTGTCGAAGGATTATTCTTTTGCCGATGTCATCGGCAGGCGACACAAGACCTTCTTTTTCCATGCGCGCCAAAAAACCGGCAGCCACGCCATACGGGACATCCATTATTCTCTGGACGCGCGAGGGAGATGCTTTTCGCTCTGACATCACTGTCTCCACAGCCTGCCTGTAGAGATCATCTCCCATGAGATAGTTGAAAACCATGCGCTTTCACAGTGTTTGTTTTGTTGCATAAATGCAATTATAATATTTTCAAAAAATCAACATCTCAATCCCCATACACCTTTCCCTTTTCCTTCAACCATACGGAATAAATCTTCATTCTTGCTCTTTTTGAAATCAGACGCGTCAGAAGAAAAATTCTGCAACGTCCGTTGAACGGTTTGTCTAAATTTATTCGGCGTGCTTCTTCCCGCCGCCTTTCTAATGGAAAAAGTTTCTTTGCAAATATTTTCTATATGAGACGAGTTTCCAATATTTGAAAACGCCGTCAAAATGTCATCTTTCCATTTAATTTTACTTTTCAACTTCCCCCCTCCATTCCCGTCTTACGTTTTTAACCATAACAGCAATGTCAATATATTCAATCATTAAATTATGTAAATCTGTTTGATTTTTTGTTGTTGTGTGCTTTCTTTCGTGAATCAAAACTTCACATATAGATAATAATAGTCTTTTATATTTATAAATTACGCGAATTATTAATTAACTTCTAGGGCTTACCATAAT
>DOXU01000075.1 GCA_003518885.1 Oscillospiraceae bacterium | reverse complement strand
TGTTTTTCTGTTTATCAATCTTTTGTACCACTTTATATTTCTGCTGCCTCTGCAACCTTTTTATTAATTTATCGGCGTTATTATTTCCTCCCTAAAGAGCAAAAGCCACAAAACATCGGCCTATTTCGCATTTGTCTCAAAATCCTGGCAGTTTTTGTTGGCGCCTTTATCTTATACACAATAATCAACAAGATCACAGCTGCACATTATGGTGGCATGAACGCTTATATCTCTGGACAAATCATGTGGGGACATCTTCCTGTATCTCAATGCATTCATCATGTTTTGGCCGGTATATACCACATATTAAGTGGGCAAACCGCTCTTTATAATTTGGCTTTTCCTCTTATGGCTCTTATCCTGATTATTGTCTCCCTCATCAAGATCCGCCACTTTTACAAGGGATACGCTCTCTATTTGCTTATTACCGCCATTTTCATTCTTTCTCCTTTCTTCATGATTGTTTTGATGGGCGCGGAACCAGCTATGCGGACGCAATTTTCGCTCCCCTTCGTTGTTGCTTTTGGAGCCGATTTCTTAATTTCCCTCATTCCTCCAGTCTACAAGAAAGTGAGAGCAATTATCGCACTCTTTTGTGTGCTCATTACCTTCGATCAAGCAAGCGTTACTAGTAGGTTATTTTATACTGAATACGCTCGCTATCAAAAAGATGTGGCCTATTGCACACAAATTGCCAATTCCATTGATAAATTGGAGCTTACTACTACTTCTTCTTTGCCTGTCGTATTCGTCGGTGGGCATCATATACAACTGAATCAAGACACCCTTCCTGTCGAAGGGGTCGGCACCTCCACCCTTGAAATAGAATCTTTTTCTCCCTCACGTACTCTTCTATTTATGAAAACTCTCGGATACAATTATATTTTCCCCACTTCTGCACAGTATGAAAAAGGCCACCAGCTTTCCACTGATATGCCTATCTGGCCTGCAGAAGGATCTGTACAAATCAAGGACAATCTTGTTGTTATTCGACTTTCTTAGACGCCTCTTGTTTAATAGAATTCTCATAATATGAAAACGACCGAGCAGAATAAGATCTGCTCGGTCGTTTTCATTTTTTAAGCGTGCCTTCTGCTAAGCCTCAAGGTTTGCCCTCCTCATGGGAAGGTATTTTATCTTTTGTGGAAAAAAGATTTCCTACGTCATGCAAAACGCCACTGTTGATATAATCTAACATTTTAGAGACAATTAAAACAATCGCAATACAAATGAAAAATAAGAGGTAATTTTGGAACGGTGAAAGTGCAGAAAGCGAAATACGGCGAAAAATCTCTGTGTAAATGTAATGATGGACCAGAAAAATAGGATAGGATAGCGCACACAACACAGAAGCGACTTTTTCAACCGGCTTAAATGCAAAAAACTTCGAAAAATAGACCAATGTCAAAAATCCGCATATTCACAAAAGCGTTGTCGCCACACTCGAATTAATCGGTATTTTGAAATATTCGTTTAAAATAAGGACCACTAAAGTTGCTAATCCCAAACTTGGCGGAACCTTTTTGATATATTGTATAAAATACATGCCAAACAAAAATTCAGGCAACCGGAACAGAATGAAGCAAGAATCCGGGATAGGTCCATGGTAAAACAAAACTAAAAGAACATAAATCAGAATGCTAACAATAGCCGTGGCCTTAGGTGCACGAAGGACCAACCACCTTAACAGTGGAAAGCATAAGTACAAGAAAATAATGAGACCTAAGAACCATTCTCCCACTGTTGCAAAAGTTAGAATACCAGATGAACTCGCCAACATATCCATGCCAAAAACAGAATAAAGAATATGAGATTTCGGTATTCCTTGTATTGAGGTCGTTTTTTCGGCCAATCGAAAAACAAAGCCAATGATAAACGCGATCCAAAACATGGGGTAAATCGACTTAAAGCGCTTAAAAAAGAACTTTTTCACATCACATTTAGCACGGTAAACATAGAAAAGTGCCGCCCCGGAAATAATCAAGAACAGTGACACACCAAAATCGCCTATGTAAATCCCCCCCACAGTAGTAGTAACGACAACGGCTGTGCGGGTTGGCATTGGCAACCATGGAACATTGAAATGCGTTATCAAGATCAAAACAACAGCAATGGCACGAACAAAGTCCAAATAAAACAAGCGCTTTTTAGCCATAATAAGATTCCTTTATTTTCATTTAATTTTGGTATAGGCGTTTTCATACAGTCAAGTATTTTTTACGTTCTTCGCAGTAAACACATAAAATGAGAAGATCAACATATTTTTAATGTCAGTCTCCTCATTTTAAAAACCAGATTTTCTATTCATCTCAACGATCAATTAAGAGAGTTGTCCTTGCCATTCTGATACACACTCATAGCTTGACAAAAACCAGCTTTAAACTCTGAAGCTCGCCCTGGCGAAAGTGGAATTGTATCCCCATTTTTCATATGAATTTGATAACTAGAACACTTAGATACATATAAATAATTGGTAAGATAACTTTTATGTGGCATGGCGAACCCATGAGCTCTCAGTACATCTCGTAAAGATTTCAAAGTAAAACCAATAACGTCATGTACGCCGCCAGTCTCCACCATTTTCAATTTATTGTTTTGGTATTCAAAATAGCAAATTGTCTTTAAGTAAAAAGAACATGCCCCTGAATCCGTTTGCAAGGTGATTTGAGGACGCTCGATCTCTTCCTGGAAGCTCAACATATCTTGAATTTGTTTTGCAATCTGCTCCGCCGTATACGGCCTCACTAAATATCCAAATGCATGGACGGAAAGGGCCATATCCCGATATTTTGCATCATCCACTACAAAAACAATTTGTAATCCTCTATTATTCTCTCGAATAAATTTTGCTTTTTCAAAGCGCTCGCGATTCTTCACATGAATATCAAGAAAAAGCATTTCGATATGTGGGATTGCCTCTCCCACAATATCTTTTTCATCTCTCGAAAATTTAAATATATGATATAAAACGGCAGACGTGTCAAGGTAATTTCTAATCACTTTTTCAAGTTGTTCCGCATCATCTAAATCATCATAATAAATGGCAATATTGAACATTTCCAATTCACCTATTTCATGCTTATATAGGTAATAAGCTCTCTTTTTTGAGCTTTTCCCTATTTTTTCTACAAAGCTCTTTCTTCTATCATACTACATAATTTATAACCCTGCAAGATTTCCTATTTTATTTCACGAAATCAGATATTTTTATGCAAAACGGTCAACTGGCAAAATAAAACCCTGCCGAAGCAGGGTTAAAATGCCGAAATGGTTTACGCTGTTATAATTTTATGTATACAATGATACTCGTCGATTCCCTCAAGGTCCTGATACTCATTTTCATTATGAATGGAGGCGATGTGCAAAAATGTTGGTGTTTGTTCCCCTTCATCATTTCCCGAAGGCACAATACGCAGTTCCAACAAATCCCCATCCTTAACTTTAGAGAGTTTTGTTTCCAGCAACGTCTTTTCTACGATGATTTTTGCCATATTCTACTTCCTTTCTCGCAAAACCACCTTCGGCTAGCTTTATAATAGAACATAATCATGGCGAAAAGTGTCGCAATCTACCGGAAATCTATTTTTTTAGTATACATTTTATTCCATTTGTCCAGGTTCTAGGCTTCCAACGATACTGCCCAGATTTTTTAGCTCATTTTCCTTCGGCAAAGCGATTGGATCATATATCGGATTCAGAGGAATTAGCTCTTTTTTTGCCAACATACGAATATAACCTTTATTTCCAACTCCAAAAAAGCCAACCTGCCCTGGGGCCGCTGGTATACTTGGGTTAACAATTAAAATTTGATTTTCTTCATACTCCGGATCCATACTGTCATCAAACATGGGTATTAATAACATCACATCCGGTTTTAGCCATCCGTCATCTTGTACTTGAACTACTTGAAAAGTATTGGGGCCGATATCGAGTTCACCCTCTTCAGTCTTTTGTCCCACAAATCGCATAGAGAGTGCCCCTTTGGCTGAGGTACTGACGCCATTAGCCTGTTCTGCCAGCATCGTATCAAATGCTTCACAGTCCTTTTGAGTCAATTCAGCCCATTCCGATTTGATCACTTTTTGTTTTTCTCTGTCTTCCACACCAAGTAAAGAGGCGCTTGGCATTTTCAAAAGGGCAGCAATTTTCAAAAGTATTGGAAGAGGAATCGCCTGTTTCCCCGCCTCATATGCCTCATATGTCGCGTTTTCCACATGCAGATGTTGGGCCAATTCGTCCTGACTGATCTTTGCACGCTCTCTACATTGCATGAGGCGTTTACTTAATTCCATAATTCTCTGATTTTTTTCCAAAAGTGTCGTCTCCATTTATTTCAATAACCATCACTTCGTACATATGCAAAAATAACCCTCCAAGTGCCATCTGCAGGCGTCTTGGAGGGTCACCTTTATCTTCTTGCAACTATGGCTTTCATTACTTTTTGCAAAGATCTCGTGTAGAGCTCTTATTTGTTTTCCAGCTTTGCATTACATTTTGATAAAAATTTATCATTCTTAATGACAAAACGTTCATGAGATGCATGTGCGATCACGCCGGCTTTATCCTGCGCTGTCACCTTAAATGTGACCTTTCTTCCATCAACAGCAGTAACTTCACTGTCTGCCCAAACTTGCATCCCTACTGGGGAAGAAGCCTCATGTGTTAAAGACATCGAAGTCCCTACACTACCTTGTCCATCTTCCAAAGACGGTTGAATCGATTTCCAACAGGCCTCTTCTATTAACGCAACCAAACATGGTGTGCTGTAAACCGGAAGTGCCCCCGAACCCATAGCCTTTGCTGTTTGCTCTGTGGTAACAGTTGACTCTGCGCGACCTTTTTGACCAACTTGAATAGACATAATGAAGCACCTTTCTATCATAATAATGATACATACAAATTTCAATTTTCCTCTATCATTATAGAGGAAATGTCAATGCATGTAAACAGTTTTTATTTTTTCCTTTCGCTCCATTCTTATTTTTAATGGCCATAAAAACAAAATTAAGATAAAACGAAAAGGGCCAATACTTATACATCGTATTGGCTCCTTATTCTGGTAGAGCAAAATCTTTTATATTTTCCAAACTGATGATTTTTTATACTGTTTCCATCGTTGAAGGATGCAGAAAGACCCCGTCAATACCTCTGAAATGATTTAAAATGAACACAGCATGGGAAGCGGTCCGTCGCCACACCGGTTTATTGCTTGTACATATAAGCAAATCGCTAATTTTTAAAAACATTCATTTGATTAGTATAAAAGTTTCTTTCGACAACCAACAGCCATATGATCCTTATGCGTAAAATGCAATCGCAAAGAAAATTCATGCACCTCTAGTTTTTATTTCGGAGAAATGTATCGTAGGCCATTGCAACATCTTTTTCAATCTGCTCTTTGTTCATAGCTGCCGCCTGCTGGACGAGATGTTTCGGTGCAGTATTCGCATTACCACAACCAAAAGGAGGATGAGGATCATATTCGGATACGAGCTCCACAAACTGAGCTGCTTGCTTCCCTCTTAATTTGGAAATCAATAACAGTGCCGCTTCAATTCCGCCTGTGGCAGGTCCTGCAGTATAATAATTGCCATCCACAACAACCTCGCTGGTAAACACCGGAATTGCTCCAAATTTCTCAAGGGGCGCAGTTGTATTGAAGTTTGATGTGGCTTTACGTCCTTTTAATAGACCGGCAGCGCCTAATAACAGTGCCCCGCCGCATATACCCATCATATTACAGCCATTAGCCGCATGTTTCTGAACAAAAGAAATGGTTTCCTGGTCCGCCAAAACTTCTCCGGGTATCGCACCTATACACAAGACATCTAAATCATCCGGACACTCTGCAACAGTAGTAGTAGGAATTGTTGGATAAGAGGGAAATCCGATGACCGGCTCTTTATTTTTCCAGACGAGATGTACTTCCGTATTTGGAAGAAACCCCAAAGTAGTATGTGCACCAATCACGTCAACAGGTAAATAGCCAGGACACACCAAAAAGGCTGCTTTTATATGCTTACTCATGTTTATGTTCTCCTTTCACTTGGAACAATAGATGTACTGCCTTTACACCTATATTGTCTCAATAAATGCCATTCATCGCAATTTAAAAAACAGACATAATCCGCCAGATTACGGACAAATGCTGCATTGACATCGATATAGTTGTTTGATAAACTAACACACATGAAAAGCGGGTGAAAACATAAAAACTATATTTATTTTAGCACTTGATAACTTTATCTTTTTTGATCTTGCAGTACCTTTAGACATCTTTAGTAGGGCAAAATCTCGCACAGGACAGAATCTGTACGACACTATTCTCTGTGGGCAATCAAATATTGTTAAAAATCATATGTGCGATTTACACATAACAAGCGGCTTGGATTGTCTTGATCGGGCAGACACCATCATTATTCCTGGCAATGATTGCGTGGATGAAATAGAGCCGGCTATAATAGATGCATTAGTCAGTGCCGCTGGAAAAGGAGTTCGAATTGCATCAATATGCTCTGGTGCATTTATATTAGCTGCCACAGGATTACTTAATGGGCTACGTGCAACCACGCATTGGGCAGGAACAGATCTATTAGCTGCGCGTTTCCCACAGATAGAAGTGGTTAAAGATGCCTTATTTATTGATAATGGGAAGATACTTACCTCCGCAGGTGTAGCATCCGGGATTGATCTTTGTTTACACATGATCAGGCAGGATTATGGCGCAGTTGCAGCAGCTGATGTTGCTGAAACAATTGTGATGCCATTGGAACGCGATGGTAGACAGTCACAACGAATAAATTATAAGACACCTGATGATAATGATAATTTAAACCATATTCTGTTGTGGATTATGGAAAATCTGGATCAAAAATTATCCGTCAAACTGATTGCAGATCGATTTGGGCTAAGCTCACGCACTTTAAATAGATGGTTTAGCGAACAATCTGGTACTACACCTTTACAATGGGTATTGACTGCTAGAATCCGCCAATCACAAAAATTATTAGAATCCACCTCTCTGTCTATTGAGGAAATCGCTACCTTTACAGGATTTTCATCAGCTTCAGCATTTCGCGAACGTTTTCGCCAAGTTGTTGGAGTTGCTCCGACAACCTGGCGAAATACATACAAATAAACTCTAGTTATATCCATACCGTACCAATCACCGGCACTCCGTCAGATCGACTTTCCATACTACAGTTTTGTCATAAATACCTGCTCGTGTACAAAAACACGGGGATAA
>DOXU01000042.1 GCA_003518885.1 Oscillospiraceae bacterium | reverse complement strand
AGTTTTTATCAGTGCAATGGTTGTGCAACGTGCTTCCACAAAGGATGTTATTGCACGCTGTAAGAAGCTGGGTGTTAAAACAGCGGCGGGTGGTCCTCTGTTTACATCAGAAAAAGAAGATTATGATGATGTGGATTATCTCATTTTGGGTGAGGGCGAAGTGACTTTGCCACCATTTCTGAAAGATTTCGAAGCGGGACAACCCAAACATCTTTATTGGCCGGACCGTTTTCCGGAGTTAACAGAGGTGCCTGTCCCTCAGTGGGATTTAATTGATGTACATCAATACGCATCGATGAATATCCAGTATTCTCGTGGATGTCCATTTGATTGTGAATTTTGTGATATTACACAGCTGTATGGAAATCGACCACGTACTAAGAGTGCAGAACAGTTGACAGCGGAGCTTCAGAGTCTCTATGAAGCGGGTTGGCACAACGGTGTTTTCTTCGTGGATGATAATTTCATTGGGAACAAGAAGAAATTGATGCAGGAATCTTTGCCTGCCATCACAAAATGGATGGATGAGCATGGACATCCCTTCAGTTTCCTTACGGAAACATCAATTAATTTGGCTGATGATGAAAAATTGATGCGTGATATGGTACAGGCAGGATTCCATCAAGTGTTCATTGGAATAGAAACGCCAGATGAAGACAGTTTGGAAGAGTGCAATAAGAACCAGAATAAAAACCGTGATTTGCTAGAGTGTATTAAGAAAATTCAGCGCTTTGGTTTGGAAGTACAGGGCGGATTTATTGTAGGCTTTGATAACGATAAACGCACAATTTTTGATCGCATGGTAGAATTTATTCAGGAGAGCGGAATTTCTACTGCGATGGTTGGTTTGTTGAACGCACCAAAAGGAACAAAGCTTTATAAACGCCTGGTAAAAGAAGGGCGGATGGTGGAAGACTTTTCGGGCAATAATACCGACTTCTCTTTAAACTTCGTTCCGAAGATGGACAGGGGCGTCTTGGTCGAAGGATATCGAAAGATTATTTCTACCATCTATTCACCTAAATATTATTATGAACGTGCCCGTAATTTCCTGTCACGTTATGCACCAAGTGGCAAGGCTAGTGAGAGAATTAGTATGACGAATATCCTTGCCTTTTTAAAGTCGGTGGTAAGATTGGGCATATTCGGAAAAGAACGATTTTATTATTGGAAATTTTTGTTCTGGTCTCTGCGTAAACGCCCGGAAATGTTCCCATCGGCAGTCCGTCTTTCGATTTATGGATTTCATTTCCGTAAAGTTTTTCAGGACAGCTTGGCAGTGGAAGATTAATAGAAAACGAAGAAATAAAAACCTGCTGTTTATAAACAGCAGGTTTTTTCTTCCTTAAAAATTAATGGTTACTTTTTCCACGGTTTCGCACATAAACATTATGGCCTTTGTGCCCGCGCTCTCTGGAATCCAATTCAAATTTTTTGGTTGATTCAATAAGCAAGGAAAGCTTTGAAAATCCGTAATTACGGGAATCAAAATCAGGCTTTTTCTTTAAAATCAGGCTGCCTACTTCCCCTAAAAATGCCCAGCCATCCTCGTTAGCCAAATCGGACACGGAGTTAGCGATGAGCTGAATAACGGCACGATCCACTTTTGAAATTTCACGGCGCTTACGCGTGTTGCCATCGGTCGATCCGGCACTATCAGCATCTTGTCCATCTGAAGAAATGATTTCCAAATAAATAAATTTGTCACACGCGGCAATAAAAGAATCAGGTGTCTTCTTTTCGCCAAAACCGTATACTTTTTTACCGGATTCACGCAGCCTAGTAGCAAGGCGCGTAAAGTCACTATCGCTTGATACGAGGCAGAAGCCATCCGTGTTTCCCTCATATAAAATATCCATGGCATCGATAATCATGGCAGAGTCGCTGGAATTTTTGCCGGCCGTATAACAATATTGCTGGATCGGGACGATGGCATTGGGAACCAAAACATTTTTCCACCCAGACATGTTTTGCGTGGTCCAATCCCCATAAATACGTTTTACAGTTGGCGTGCCATATCGCGTGATTTCCTCCAGCATACCGGTAACGTTGCTGTAAGGAACATTTTCTGCGTCGATCAGGACGGCCAGGCGCAGGTCTTGCTGCATAATATTCCCCCTGACTCTGCACGTTTAATTTCATTTTATCGTAAAAATATATTTTCATTATATCACGAAAAATAAAGTTCAACAACTCTACCAAATGAAAGGAACGCAGTTGAAATATTTCGTATGATAATCATA
This sequence comes from Oscillospiraceae bacterium, assembly GCA_003518885.1. Classification (GTDB taxonomy): domain Bacteria; phylum Bacillota; class Clostridia; order Oscillospirales; family Ethanoligenentaceae; genus Ethanoligenens. Next base: position 9,847 of record DOXU01000042.1, on the reverse strand, counting down.
ATTTGCCTTGTTACGGAAAAGATATTTCTGTAATCTTAAAAAGGAGTGATCAGAATGTCTCAGTTGAATCAAATGGAATTACAAACGCTCCGTCGTATGATTGGCGCGCATGAATCTTCCTGTCAAAAATTACAGGATTATGCAGGACAGGTGACAGACCCACAGATTAAGGCATATTTTCAAAAATCCGCGCAGGGTGCACAGAATACAAAGCAGACACTGTTGTCATTTTTGAATTAAAGGAGAAGCAAACGATGATGCAAGATAAAACAATGGTAAATGATATTCTCTCCGGTGAAAAAAATGATTTGGCTTCTTATGCAACGGCCATCTCCGAATGTGCAAATCCTCAATTACGCTCCACTCTTCAACAGATTCGAAACAACTGTGAAGCTTCCCAATTTGAGCTGTTTCAGCTTGCGCAGTCCAAAGGATATTATAAACCGTCAATACAGGCAACAGACAATGAAGTGCAGCAAGTAAAAATGCAATTGCAAGGGTAAACAAGAAAAGATATTTGGGTCTATTTAGAGAGGGCTCTCGGATAAAGGCACTTGCCAAACCGAGGGCTTTTTCAGGTGGAATCTCCCTTGAATCACCAGACGCAATATGCTATACTCATTTAAATGGAGAAATGTGCGGCATTTATTGTACTGAGGGGGAATTTCTATGCAATGCCGCAATGTGAAAAGAAAAATCGGATATATCTGCTAAAAGGTATCCGAGCGTTTTGTGTTTATCTGTTTTATGGATTAGAATATTTTTCGCCGTTTAAACGACGAAATTATTGCACAAAAACAAGTAAAATAAAGAGTGCCGCTCTAAAAGTTTAGCGGACGTGTGTTATGTCCTGTATAGAAAATGTTGTTTTTTATACAGGAATGCCCTTTTTAATGGACTGCAGTATGAAAAGGGAGTAAAGAGGATGGATAACTTATTTACTTGGTGTGCCTCAGGATGAGCGTACATAAAAGGCATCTTTATTGAGGAAAGACAGTTTGAAATCAATAAAGTGGGAAAATCGGCTGACCGGCGGTGTTCTCTGTAAACTGCAAATAGGTATCAAGCAGTGCATATGAAATCGGTCCATTTAATTAAAATTAACGGAAAACGGTAACAGACGATTTGTTTGCTGCTATATTTTCCGCACACGCGGAAAACGGGAGTGTGCTAGCATTTTGAATATTGAGATGAAAGATATCGCAGCAGCGGCAGCCAACCGTGCTGCGTTTGAACATGGTGTAGAATATTATAATCAGAGGCGTGTATCCCAGTTAAAAAGAACAGATGATGCGCAAAATGATCAGGAAAAAGTGACAGCTGAGGTGCGCGGCAGCAAATATAATTACGAAGTGGAAGTTACGTTTGACCATGAGGGCACTTTAAAAGAAAGTTGGTGCGATTGCCCAACATTCTACGAATACGAAGGTTGTTGCAAGCATATTATCGCGGTTTTGTTAAGCTGCCACAAACTGCAGAATACAGACGCAATTGGTGGCTCCGCGGAAAATGGAAAGACGGATCATTATGTAAATCGCATGTTAAGCAAGTATAGCAAAAAAGCGCTTAGTGATGCGATGGCTCATACGCTGTTAAAAAAAGTGAGACTTGTTCCCTCACTAGATTATGATTATGAAGGTCGGTTGAATCTATCCTTTACTGTTGGGCACGAAAGACAGTACATCCTACGGGATTTATCAAAATTCTATTTTGAGATGCGCCAGGGTGGGACCGTTGAATATGGGGCAAAGCTGACGCTAACTCACGATATTGCTTCTTTTGAAAAAAGATCACAGCCTTTGTTGCGCTTTTTTATGACACGTTATGCGGACTATATGCAGATTTTTGGTGAAAACGGAGGCTATAAGGCGGGAAAGCGCAGTTTAGTTCTTACAAGTGGCGCATTTGATGAACTTTTTGACCTCATGATTGGGCAAAAGGTTTCCATGCGAGTTGATTTTAGTAATGATAATCACGTCCTGTTTGTGGCCAAGAACCCAACACTTTCTCTGCAAATCATGAGTGCTGGTGAAGCATTTTTAATGCGCCTTTCACGTGTTCCCACTTTTTTATATATGGGCGAAAAAAATGTCTATGTTATGCTGAATGATACCCTTTATCGTTGTGATGAGGCTTACACGGCAGAAACACATGAATTTTTGCGAGCATTTGCAGATAAAGGCGGAGAATTGACGATCAATAGCCAGGATATGCCGTCCTTTTGTGCCAATGTAATGGATAGTGTCAGCAAATATATTGAAGTGGAAGATATCGAAAAGTTGTCGGTGTTCCGTCCAGCTCCATTGAGAGTTAAGCTTTATCTCGATATGCCTTCACCTGTCATGGTAACTGGAAGCTTGCGGTACTGTTATGAATCCACGGAAATCGATGCGATGGATGAGCCCAAAAAAGATAACACGGTTCCACGAGATGTTCGTGGTGAATATGTTGCACGGGCTATGGTGGATAAATATTTGCCATTTTATGATCTGCCTCATCATATGCTGTATGTTGATGATGAAGAAAAGATTTTCAATTTACTGAACGAAGGAATTGCGGAACTTTCTACCTTAGCGGAAGTTTATGCCACAGATCGGTTGGGTAAGGTAACCATTCGCAAACCGCCAACAGTGAACGTGGGGGTGCGCCTGAAAAGTGAATTACTCAATGTAACGATTGATACGGGAGATTTTCCACGAGAAGAACTGGTGGATCTTTTGAAGGCCTATAGACAGCATCGGAAATACCACAAGCTCTCTGACGGCAGTTTTGTCACACTAGAGGACGATACACTCAGCGAGGTTTCGGAGTTTGCACAAAGCCTAGACTTGTCTCCAGATGCCATTAAAAATGGGGAGGTTGATGTGCAGCGCTATCGTGCGATGGTATTGGACAATATTTTACAAGATAGCGCAACGATTCACTCGGAGCGTGACGAGGGGTTCAAGTCCATGTTGCATGAAGTTGCTAATATGGAGGAAACGGATATACAACCTCCCGAGAGTTTGGCACATATTCTGCGCAATTACCAGAAAAAGGGGTTCCGTTGGTTAAAAACCATGGCCCATTATGGACTTTGTGGTATTCTGGCCGATGATATGGGACTAGGTAAGACGCTGGAGACGATCGCATTTCTGCTGTCCAATCACGAGGAGAGGAGAGAAAACGGGACATGCGTTTCTTTGGTGGTGTGCCCTACATCCTTGGTACTGAACTGGTTGAGTGAAATTGAACGTTTTGCCCCTAGTTTGCGTGCCTTGCCTGTTATGGGGAACGCTGCACAGCGTGCAGAGTTAGTCAAAACAATTCCAGAGTATGATGTTATTATTACTTCTTATGAATTGCTTAAACGAGATATTGAGCTCTATAAAGCCTACACATTTGATTGCGAAATTATTGATGAGGCACAGTATGTAAAAAATGCCGGCACCCAAAATGCACGTGCTGTCAAACAAATTCACAGTGTACATCGTTTTGCCCTGACAGGTACGCCAGTGGAAAACAGTTTAGCGGAACTGTGGTCAATTTTTGATTTCCTTATGCCAGGATATTTATATAGTCACACAAAATTCCGTGAGATTTTTGAATTGCCAGTAGTGAAGGGTGACGATGAGCAGGCATTAGATAGATTGCGCCGTATGCTCTCTCCGTTCATCCTACGTCGCTTGAAGTCGAGTGTGCTTAAAGAATTACCACCAAAAACAGAAACGGTTCTCTACGCCTCTATGGAGGGCGAGCAGAAGAAGTTGTATACAGCCAATCTTGCCTCCATACGACAGGAGCTTTCTGGTACTTTGCAGAACGGCAATCGCCTTATTGTCTTGGCTATGCTTACTAGATTGCGCCAACTTTGCTGTGATCCTTCGCTTTATTACGAAGATTACACGGGTGGTAGCGCCAAGTTGGAACTCTGCATGGAACTTCTAAAATCCACCACAGAGAGCGGCCACAAAGTCTTACTGTTTTCTCAGTTTACATCAATGCTGTCTATTATCGCAGATCGATTGACAGGCGATGGAATTGGCTATTATGTGTTAAAAGGATCGACTTCTAAAGAAGAACGCGCACGATTAACGACACGGTTTAATGAAGATGATACGCCAGTGTTTTTAATTTCACTTAAAGCAGGCGGGACGGGGCTGAACCTTACAGCAGCCGATATTGTCATTCACTATGATCCGTGGTGGAATGTTAGTGCGCAGAACCAGGCTACGGATCGTGCTCATCGTATTGGGCAGAAGAGTAGTGTGCAGGTTTATAAACTTATTGCGCAAAATACAATTGAGGAAAAAATTCTGAAATTGCAGCAGGATAAGCTAAAACTGGCTGACTCAGTTATTAGCGAAGGGGATGGCATTATTTCTAAGATGTCCCCAGAAGAATTGTTTGCTTTATTTGATTCTTCAGATGAGGGCGATTCTTCCACAGAAACTGCTCATACAAGAAAAACCGGCACAGGTTCTGCACGAAGAAGTTAACAGAACCCGGACCGGTTTATCATACACCATAGCGTTGGTGTCCTATTTATCAGAATGTGGATTGTTTTCCTGTGTTGTGGAGTCGGATGCATCAGTAGATGTATCCGACTCTTCTTTTGTTGAGGGAAGAGCTGGGGTGTCCTCTTTGTGTTCATCATGACTAGTGCGGGTGCTTTTATCTCGGCATCGCTTTAAGAAGATCAACGATACAATAAGTACCAGCAATAAAGACAGCAGAAGGAAACGCCAACCCACAACTGTGCCAAAGAGGGTAAACAATATGGCAATTACGCTTAATGAAATACTTAAAGTATAGAGAAAGCGAACGGCCTGTCTTTGAGAGAGGCCCATATCAATCAACTTGTGATGAATATGACTACGATCCGCGGTAAATGGCGATTTTCCTTCAAAGATGCGGCGTAAAATGGCAGATGCCGTATCCAAAATTGGCAAAGCAAGAATAAGAACAGGGACGAAAAAGGAGATCACGGCGTAAAACTTGAAGAGCCCTTGAATGGTAATAATGCCGAGGACATACCCAAGGAACATAGCGCCCGTATCCCCCATAAATGTTCGGGCAGGGTTTTTATTGTATGGAAATAAACCAAGACAGCTCCCAGCAAGAGCGGCCGTTAAAATAGACACGCCGATTTGGGGTCGTCCCTGTAAAATGGCCAAAAACATGATTGTAATGGAGGCGATGCTAGCGATTCCATCAGCGAGGCCATCTAAACCATCGATCCAATTCATGGCATTGGTCATGCCAGCGATCCAAAGGATTGTAATGGGAATGGATAGCCAACCAATATTAAAGGTTTGTTCACCAAAAAGGCGGACACTTCCTGAAATGAAGCTAATCCGTGCTCCAAAACCGACGGCGATTCCGGCAGCGACGCATTGAATACCCAATCGTAAAAAGGGAGATAAATTGTATCGGTCATCTAAGAAGGCCATAACAGCAATAATAAGTGCACCCGGGATGATTTGAAGGAACAAGGAACCAATTCGATAATCATAGTAATGGTATCGTGACATGATAAGTAGGATGAAAAGTGTGGCGCCAACAAACCCGGCAATGATAGAAAGACCACCCAATAGGGGAATGGGCTTGTGATGCATGCGTCTTTTATCACGCGGAACATCCATCCAACCAATACGGTGTGCCAACCGAATGGTTAGAGGAGTGATAAGATAGGCGATAGCAAAGGCCGCCACAAGAACGACGGCAATCATGCCATAGGTTTTCAGTGACATGCAGGTCCTCCATCCCCTTATAATTGTTGTTCTAACAGATGCAGAAACAATCTATTCTATCGCTGCATACAGGAAATCATTTTTACTGTGGTAGAACCAATCCTAATTTTTTGCAGGCTTTCAAATAGGTGCGCTGGGAAATTTGCAGGGCCTTTTCAGCGCCTTCAGTATATATCTTTTGTAGATAATCCTTGTTTTTAAACAAATCGTTATATTTTTCTCGGACAGGGCGAAGCGTTTCCGCAACAGCTTCCCCTACTGCTGTTTTGAATGCGCCATAGCCTTTTCCGTCAAAATCTTTTTCTATTTCCTCTGTTGTCTTACCGGTGACCACTGAATAAATTGCCATTAAGTTACTGACACCTGGCTTATCTGGAGTGGAGATAATTTCAGAGCCTGAATCCGTGACAGCTCGACGGAATTTACGTAGAATTGTGTCAGTGTCATCCAAAAGCAGTACATAACCATTTGGATTTGTATCCGATTTAGACATCTTCTTGGTAGGATCCTGTAAGGACATGACACGTGCCCCGCTGGGTGGAATATAAGGTTCAGGTTGCCGAAAGACATCGCCATATAGACCATTAAAACGGCTGGCAATATCACGTGCCAATTCCAAATGTTGTTTTTGGTCTGCACCAACTGGTACAAGATCCGTCTGATAAAGAAGAATGTCAGCGGCCATTAAAACGGGATAGCAAAACAGGCCAGCATTGATATTATCTGGGTGTTTTACTGATTTATCTTTAAATTGAGTCATTCTGGAGAGTTCACCAAATTGCGTATAACAATTTAGTAACCAAGCAAGCTCTGCATGGGTATGAACATGACTTTGAATAAAAAGTGGGCTTTGTTCGGGATCAATGCCAATAGCAAGCAGAAGGGCGACTAAAGAAAGAGTCTGTCTGCGCAATTTGGCGGGTTCTTGCCGAACCGTCAAGGAGTGTAAGTCTACAACAGAGTAGATACAATTATATTCTTTTTGAAGCAGTGGCCAGCCACGCATGGCACCAAGGTAATTGCCTAGTGTAGGAATACCGGTTGGCTGAATACCACTGAATACATTTTTTTTCTTGTTTTCCATCTATATGCCTCCATTCGAAAAAGAGATGGGTGGATTATGAGAGCGAAATACTACCAAGAATAGAGAGACCCTCATGAATTTGTTTTTCAGATGGCGACGCAAAGGTGAGACGGAAGGATTGGCTAGATGCAACCGGATCGGCTGCAAATGCCGAACCTGGAACAACTGCGACGCCTTTGTCAATTGCCGTACGGCAATAAGCGAGCATATCAACACCCTTTGGCAATGTACACCAAAGAAAAAGGCCACCATCTGGGTTAGTGTGCAAAATACGCGGATCAAAAAATTCTTGAATGCCGGCAATCATCTTGCCGCATTTCTGGCGATAAAGCGCGCGGATTTTTTCTAAATGGGCGGGAAAGCCATCCCATTGTAAAAAACGTGTGGCAATCATCTGGGGTAGCATGGCAGTGTGAACATCTTCCCCCTGTTTGGCGACCACCATTTTTTGTACAATAATCGATGGGCCCAAGACATAGCCAACACGCAGTCCGGCCGACAGAATTTTGGAAAAAGAGCCAAGGTAAACAACGCGGCCATCTTCATCAAAGGATTTAATGTGTGGCAAATTACTTCCCGAGAAACGCAGTTCACCATAGGGATTGTCCTCTAAAATAATAATATTGTATTTACGCGCTAGGGCGTAAATGGCTTTCCGTTTTTCCGTGCTAGTGGTAATGCCAGTTGGATTTTGAAAATTGGGAATAATATAGAGCATACGGACACGGTTTTCGGTCTGCAGAGCCTTTTCCAATGCATGAAGGTCAAGGCCATCATCTTCTACAGGAATTCCTTTAATACGAAGGCGTAAAGAACGGAATGCATTTAGTACGCCAATAAAGCTGGGATCTTCGCACAGGACAGTGTCACCCTCGTCACAAAGAGCCTTGGCGGCTAATTCGGCCCCTTGTTGAGCACCTGATACCACAACAAGTTCATCCTCTTTGTTTCCACAATGAAAAATGTTTTTCATGCGCTCACGAAGAAGGGAACGAAGGGTTGGGTAACCTTCTGTAATCCCGTATTGTAGTGCAGTAATCGGATCATTTTGTAGGATTTCTGCTGAAAAGGTGCGAACAACGTCCACAGGGAAAGATTCTGGTGCTGGGTTTCCCGCTGCAAACGGAATGATACTGGGGTCAGCTGTTGCTTTAAAGATCTCCCGAATGGCGGAAGGTTTTAAAGCAGAAAGGCGTTCAGAAATATGGTATTCCATACAAAAAACCTCTTGTATTAAATTGATATGAAAAAACGGGCAATGTTTTGCCCGTTTGGACTTTCTGGATGTTTCCATGATAGCACAACGGCTTGTTCTTGACAATAATACGCGAATAAATGTATCATAAAGGATAGTTGTCTGTTTTTATTTGATGTGCATTTTTGGCATATCGGACAGGCATCCGTAACGGCTGTAACTCAGTTCGTAAGGAGAGGAAGATGAAGTTGGGTCAAACACAAGTGCGCACTCGTTTTGCGCCCAGCCCGACAGGCTATATGCATGTCGGCAATTTGCGCACGGCGCTTTACACGTATCTTATTGCAAAATCGAATGAAGGAAAGTTCATCCTTCGTATTGAAGACACCGATCAAGAACGCTTGGTTGAAGGTGCTGTGGAGGTTATCTACAAGACATTAAAAGAGACCGGGCTGATTTGGGATGAAGGTCCTGATATTGGCGGTCCAGTTGGGCCATATATCCAAAGTGAACGGCGGGACATCTATACGAAGTATGCCGATGAGCTGATTGAAAAAGGTGGCGCCTATTATTGTTTTTGCAGTAAAGAGCGCTTGGATGAGCTGCGGAAAATTCATGAGGCCAGCGGTATCCCACATAAATATGATGGACATTGCCGTGATTTATCTCCTGAAGAAGTGAAACGGTTGCTGGCAGAAGGTGTGCCCCATGTGGTGCGTCAGAGGATTCCAGCAGAGGGAACCACCACTTTTCATGATGTGATTTTTGGGGACATTACAGTCGAAAATGAAACATTGGATGATAATATCCTTATTAAAACAGATGGATTGCCAACTTATAACTTTGCCAATGTTGTCGATGACCATTTGATGGGTATCACGCATGTTGTGCGGGGAATTGAATATCTGTCCAGTGCGCCGAAATATAATTTATTGTACGAGGCTTTTGGTTGGGAGATCCCGACGTATATTCATTGTCCACCCGTTATGCGTGATGCCAAGCATAAGCTTTCCAAACGGAATGGAGACCCCACATATGAGGATTTAATTCAGGACGGTTATTTAAAAGAGGCTGTTCTTAATTATGTTGCTTTGCTTGGTTGGAGCCCAAAAGGGGAGCAAGAAATTTTCTCCTTGGAAGAACTGGAAAAGGTCTTTTCTGTTGATGGTGTTTCTAAATCACCTGCCATTTTTGATTTGGCAAAACTAAAATGGATCAACAGTGAGTATATTCGTGCACTTCCATTAGAGAAATTCCATGAAATGGCCCTTCCCTATATTAAGAAAGCTGTTCATATCGACACAGATACACATTTGATTGCGGAAGTGTTGCAGCCACGTTGTGAAAAATTGACGGATATCCCGGAGAAACTGGATTTTATTGATGTGTTGCCAAAGTATGACACAGCGTTATATGTGCATAAAAAAATGAAGACCAATTTGGAAAATGCATTGGAAAGTTTAAAAGATGCATTGCCCATTTTAGAAAATTTACAAGATTGGTCACGTGAAAGCCTACACGATGCCTTATTTGGTTTGGTTAAGCAAAAAGGTGTTAAAAATGGGATCATTCTATGGCCAGTACGTGTAGCGGTTTCTGGAAAACAGTTTACACCAGGCGGCGCAGTAGAAATTTGCGAACTTTTGGGTAAAGAAGAATCTTTACGTCGAGTTCGCGTGGGAATTGAACTCCTTAATGGATAATAGTTGAAAGATAATCCTCTCCGTGTGTTTCTGTCGCAAAACTTTACACAGATTTTACATAGTTCTTACCGTTGTATGCTTTTGGCCCAATAAAAAAATGGGTATAGTGAAAGTGATGAGAAAATACACCGTA
>DOXU01000223.1 GCA_003518885.1 Oscillospiraceae bacterium | reverse complement strand
GTTTTATGTATTCCATCATCTATGCTTCGTTCGGAGGGTGATTTGTTTTTGGATAACGTTTCTTTAGAGGACGTAAAAAATGCGCTAAAAATACCGATTCTCCCCGTAGAAAATGACGGTGAATCCCTTTTAAGCGCGCTGATAGGGGATTTCAATGAGTAAACCAATTGTTGCTATTGTTGGCAGACCGAATGTAGGTAAATCGACTCTTTTTAATAAGTTAGTGGGCAGAAGAATCTCCATCGTGGAAGATACGCCTGGCGTAACGCGTGACCGCATTTATGCTCCGTGTGAATGGAGTGGACATGCTTTCCTTCTTGCAGATACAGGCGGATTGGACATCCAAACGGAGGATGTTTTTGTTTCAAATATTAGAGAACAAGCCGAATTAGCTATTGATACAGCAGATGTTATTGTTTTTGTCGTTGACTTGCGTAGTGGATTAACTGCACAGGATGGAGAAATAGCTGATTTGCTTCGTCGAAGCCGTAGGCCAGTTGTCCTTTGTGTGAATAAAGTAGATTCGATTGGAGAATTACCTCCTGATGTCTATGAATTTTATCAGCTTGGATTAGGCGATCCTTATCCGGTTTCTTCTGTCCATGGACACGGAACAGGGGATCTTTTAGATCGTGTGGCCACACTTCTTCCACAAGCGGATGAAGAAGAGGACAAAGATGTTATTCATGTTGCCGTAATTGGAAAACCAAATGCGGGAAAATCTTCTCTTGTGAACCAAATTATTGGTGAATCACGCATGTTGGTTTCTGATATCCCGGGAACGACTCGTGATGCAGTAGACTCACAGATTGAAAATGAATATGGAAAATATACGTTTGTTGATACAGCAGGTATTCGGAGACACAGTAAGGTAGAAGATGCAGTCGAACGTTATAGTGTTATGCGGGCATTTTCCGCTGTAGAACGCTCGGAAGTTTGCATGATGCTGATTGATGCAACCGTGGGCTTTACGGACCAAGATTCCAAAATTGCAGGGTATGCTCATGAGCAAGGAAAGGCCTCCATTATTATTGTAAACAAATGGGATTTGATCGACAAATCCACAAAAACGATGGACAATTTCAAGAAAAAACTAGAAAATGATTTTAGCTTTATGTCCTATGCACCGATGCTTTTCATTTCTGCAAAAACAGGGAAAAATGTAAACAAATTATTCAAATTAATTAATGATGTGCATGCTTCTTATGGAAAAAGAATTTCAACAGGGCAGCTAAATGACGTTTTATCTGACGCAACTGCAAGGGTTCAACCTCCAACGGACAAAGGAAAACGCCTAAAAATTCTTTATATAACACAACCGGCGACATGTCCGCCGACGTTTGTTGTTTTTGTTAATCGATCTGCGCTTTTTCATTTTTCCTATCAGCGCTATCTTGAAAACCAAATTCGCAATACCTTTGGATTAGTTGGAACTCCGGTGCGCTTTATTGTACGGGAAAGAGACCGTGAAACAACAACTTAAATCTACAAGTGATATAAAAAATCAAAGATTCAAGTCCATAAGGGGGAATTTGCTTGTTTGATCCGGAAATTCTACTTCCTTTTCTTTTATCGGCTGTAGCAGCTTATTTAATTGGTAGTATTAGTTTTTCCATTATTTTTACGCGCATTTTTATTGGCGCGGATGTAAGAGAATATGGCAGCGGGAATGCGGGAACAACCAATGTTCTTCGTGCGGCAGGAAAATGGCCGGCAATTTTAACTTTTGCCGGTGATTTTCTAAAATGTGTTGTAGCTGTATTATTTGCTCAATTCATTTTTTCTGTATTTGGTGGCGCATTTGGAGATTATATATTGGTACGTTATATTGCCGGATTTTTTTGTACGATAGGACATATTTATCCGGTTTTCTTTGGTTTTCGAGGCGGAAAAGCGGTGGCTTCTACAGCAGCACTTGTTTTAATGGTGGACTGGCGAATGCTCGTCATTGCATTTATTGTTTTTGCCATCGTTTTCTTGATTTGGCATTATGTTTCTCTTTCGGGTATTGTAGGCGTATTATCTGTTCCATTTTCCACTTATTTCATTGTACATACGCAATCTAAATCCATTGTCTGGTTGGACATTCTAATGAGCATCATCATTGCTGCAAATCTAATTTACGCACATCGTTCTAATATTAAAAGGCTTATTAATGGAACGGAATCCAAAATTGGTGCGAAGAAAACCATCGAATAAATTGTTTTGATTATTTTATCGTGACCCTAGATGCGGATTACTCGGATATCTTCCGAGTGTTTGCTATGGGGTCTTTTTTTATATAAAGTGTATAAAGGTCGTCCATAGATAATAAATTTGATTGGTAAGCATTCTCCAATGTATATACTTCATTGTTCCTTATAAGATATAACCCTAATGGAGATGGACGATAAAGACGATCACTTTCAAAAGTGTAATTTCCCAGTTTAACTAATTGACGTGCTGATCCCGTTTCAATCAGTGTGGCTTGTATGCGATAGAGGCGATAGCCGTCAACAGCCCCCTCATAAATGAAAGTCGATGAATCGACTTTCATAGGTAATTTATCTCCATAAAAAGATTTACAATACGTCAAAAAAGTTTGCTTGTCATCACTTAAAAAATTTAGATTTCTAGGAATATTGATGGGTGTATCACCCTGAATTTTAGAAGAAAATGATTGTTGTTTAAGCGCTGGAAAAAATGATTTAAAATTCAATCCAATTATTATAATAAAAACGATAATAATTATGCTAGAACCAACCAAATGATAAATCTGTTTGTGTTTTTGTGTCAACCAAATCAACCTTTACTTTTATTCTAAATGAAATTTTCATCTTATAGATTTTAATGCAATATAATTATAAATAAATGTGGCAATCGTAATGATGGTAGACAATACACGAAGCAGTCTAATTGTTTTGATCGATTGAGGAGCATTTTGTTTCTTCGCATCTACACAGAAAAATGTTGACACGAAAGCCAATGGCGTTCCGAATGGATTGAAACATAAAAACAGCAATAAACTCCATATAAAATAGGGAAGTACATTGTATTCTCTTGATTTTTGGGTCGTAATTATATTTTGTTTTTCAACTTCTAAACCACAATTTTTGCAAAAACTCTCTTGAGAAATCATCTTATTCCCACAAGCAGGACAATGCGTCATTTTAGCCTCTCCATCAACCGATTTTTTACATTACTGTTACAGTGTAGCGCAACTTGTTCCCGTCGTCAAGAAAGCAAACAAAAAGCCCACCATAAATTTGGTAGGCTTTTTGTCTCGTGATTGATTTTTAAGCGAAAAAGACTAACGATCGTGTCTTCCGCAACCGCAGCTCGGTTTACCGTCAGAATCCATGTCTGAAAACCGTGGCGGGAAAAATTCATCCACAGGAAAATGTAGGCTTTGAAATAGCTCACATGGGTCTCCTGGATTCGATGGTGTGCACTCTTTGTCCGGAATGCAGAAATCATAAGCAGGAATTAACATTTGCACATTTCTTTCCAATTTAACAATGGAAAACAACCCTAATGTTACTAATACTACGCGTGTAGGGAGTACGCATCCCATACTTCCCTCCAAATTATCCGCAAAAATTTCGGGAACATCAGCCCCATTGTCTGCAGTACAATCGCGATCCACCAATCGGGCTGCCAAAAAGATGGGATCTACGGCTTCACAAATAGCTTTAGGGGTGTTACTGGTTGGATAATTCTGTTCATCATCAGAGCCTTGTTCATAATCTGAACTAAATATTTTAATATTGCCTTCACTACCAAAAAGGATTACTTTTTTATTAAAGCTAGAGAAACCTGTTACAACCTCTGATTTTCCTCCAGAGTGGCAATTTGGTGTTTTGTAAAGTTCCACTGTTACACGAAAGATGTAAGTAATGTCCACCGAATAAAATCCGCGATTAAATTGCACCGGTTCCACATCCAAAAACACTCGACATAATTCAGCTTTGCGCCCTTTCACAGTTGCCGCATTATTCACAGCTTCTTGTGCACTATCCGGAAAATATACCCGTAAATCTTCAAAACAATCTTTATCATAAGAATGTGCAAGCCATAAGAGTTAATCATATAAAAAAATTTAGCATTAAACGAGAGGGTCAATCCGCAAATGAATATCAATAGTAAAATCATGAGGCGCGGCGTCTTTAGCCTTAAAATAAAACGCACGCTCAACAACACTTTTTAAAAGCTGATTTTTTTTGATGGGGGACGCAGACCAATATTCTTGCAAAACATACCGAATTCTGGGAATCAAAACTTCTACTTGCTTTTTCTTTTTATCAAGTCTCGATTCTGTTTCTTCGATTTCCTTGATAAGCTCCGCTATACGGGAAGAAATCCGTTGTTCTCTCTCTGTAAAAACGGCAACAGTATAAACACCTTGTTCTAGGAAGTCATACAGCCGTTCGCGTTGCTTTAACAATTTTGAGTGCTCAGATTTCATTTTCTCTAAGACTATTTGCATAGACTGCGTTTCTACCGTGCTTTCCTTGTTCTGCTGCTCCATCTCTAAATTATGTAGTTTCTCACCAAGTTCATGAATAAAAAACTTCTCCACATAATCAGCGCGGGAAGATTTCACGCATCCTTTTGTCGCACAAAGAATGTGATTGCTCTGATATTTTCTATGGCCGAATGTACGCAATGTCATAGTAAAATTACACTGCTGACAGTAAAGCAAGCCGGCTAACGGGTTCACAATTTTATCTGGATACATATAGGGCGGGTGGTAGCGTTCCGACAGAATTTTGCCGGCCTTTTCAAAAATCTTTTTATCGATAATAGGGGAATGTAGTCCATCTATAATCATCCACTTATCTCGTGGCATGGAGATTGTGACATTCTTTTCTCCAGCCTTTTTAGGGCGTATATGTTTTCTTTGCCCCCAGACGACTTTGCCAATATAGACCGGATTCACTAGAATCTTGCGAATACTGTTCCGACTGAACTCCTTCCCTCTATGTGGCATGACACCCATATCACTCAACTTATGACTGATAGTGGGACACCCCAAACCGTCCTCACAATACCATTGAAAGATCATTTTCACATATTCAGCTTCTTGCGGATTAGGTGCAAGAGTAGGGACTTTGCCTTGATAAGCCCGCATGTAGCCGAATGGGGGATTGGAAACGTACCCGCCCTTTTCAATGGTCATTTGTCGCCCACGGTTTAAACGCTTTTTGATGATCTTTAGTTCTTGCCTTGCCATAAAGGTTTTAAACTCTGTAGCTGTTTCGTCAATTTCATCATTTAAATTGTAAACCTTATCTGGCGTTATAATTGCTGTCTGTGCGTCTTTAAACGTTTCTAGTATAAGTCCTTGCTCTTTCATGTTCCCGCGCCCTAGACGGTCAATATCCATGCAGAGAACGCCTGTATATTTTCCATCCTCCACAGCATGCAGCAATTCAACCATATGAGGACGAGCGAAGAGACTGTCACCGCTGACAACCTCTTCATATATATGGACAACATTCACTTTATAGTCAAACGCATACTTTGTTAAGCGCGCTTTATGACGAGCCAAAACAACTTCCGTACTTTCGCCCTCTTCCGCACGACTTTTGCGCAAATACATTGCCACATTACGAAAGAAAGGATTGATCTCTTCCATTGGTTCACCCCCATACATTTAAAAACCCCGTCCAGATAGGGCGGGGCTTTTTGTTTGTCATTTTCACTTAAAGAGCTTGAAAATATCTCCCAGCCCGAAAGTAGTCTTGTGATAGATCTTATTTTTGATTGCTCTTTTAGGGTCGTTGATTAGCCCCATGCCTTTTTTCCCGTATAGCGGATTAATAGCTTTTTTAGCGTTGCGTTTCATTCTGCCCGTTGTTGTCGCTTTGATTGAGCGTTTTAATGACGGTTTCCGCATTCCTATCTTCATAATACACTCCTTAATGCCGTCTTTTCCATTTACATCCAATTTCAACATAGGATGGCGTGGAGTTATTTAATAAGAACGATCTTTGAATTTGGTCATAATTCTCTTTCGTGGTATTAGATAAATCTTCATACAGCATATTACTTGCTACTGCGGCCGCCGCTGGATTGATAAAATATGATTTTTCAAAATCCGATGCTCTTTTCAATTTCAAAGCATTAGAAATTGGGGCAGGCGATAAAAGATTTCTTGCAAAACAATTTGCCTCTTTATCAGCAGCTATAGTCGGATTATGATGCCCAAGTGATAAGTGCCCAAGCTCATGGGCAAGCGTGAAACGTATTGTTCTTTCATTATACTTGTCATTAAACAAAATAAAATATTTTCGTTGTGTAAAATCTGCCAAAGAAAAGCCCTGTTCACTCACATTGAGCCTCATAAGTTCAAACCACGTTAGTCCCATTTTCCGACAAAATTCATCATACGAGAGGAGTCGTATATTGGGGGCTGCTCCAATAATTGCGCGGACATCTATAGGAATAGTAATTGGTATATTCATATGCGCATGTATATAATATGCCACGTTAGTGGCGCGACGATAATTGGGAAAATCAATCATCTTTGAACTCCTCCGCAAAAAATGTTTTTGCTACTTCGAGGAGCTTTTTCCGTTGTTCAGGTGTCATGTTTCTTACACCTCTGTTTAAAATAACGATGTCATCGTCCAATTCATGCTCTTCAATTAAATCCGATTTATTGATTTTAAAATAGTTTGCTAAAGCCTCAATTTTATCAATACGTGGGTATTTATTTCCATTCACCCAATCGGTGAAGGTGGAATACGGAATACTTAAATCCTTACAAATCTGCTCACGCGTTTTTTTGGATTGTCCTATATAATACTTCAAATTATTTGAAAATACATTTTTGCTTTCAGCATCTGTTCCCATGATATGTGGTTCTCCTTTAGCCTTTATGAACAATACGCTTTTAACACTTATTATAAGTATATTATAC
>DOXU01000049.1 GCA_003518885.1 Oscillospiraceae bacterium | reverse complement strand
ATGTAAAAGATTGAACCATTATCTTATTTCTATTATATAGAGATTTTTAGATTTTGTCTATGTGCATTCAACCAATTTGGGGCGCTTTATCTTGTGAACCCTCTAATTCATCCTCTGTGAGAAGCCCCTCGTAGGTAAGAAATTTTTGAATTTTGAAGGCAATTTGCAGACTGATTTTAACGTCAGAATTTTTAAGATTCTGGCAAAGAATTTCCTCAATGCGATGTAGACGATATTGCAAAGTGTTGCGGTGAATAAAGAGCTTTTGGACCGTGTTGGCGCTATTTTCTCCTTCTTCAAGATAGACATGCAGAGTTTCTGTGAAATCGGTGCCGTTTTCCTGATCATAAAGTAGAAGTTTGCCGAGTGTTTTCCGATAAAATTCAGCCATAACGGATCGGTCTTGTAATTTGTTTAAAAATTGATAAATACCCGTGTTAGCGTATAAAATATATTTTTTGCCCGTATGATCTTCTACAAGTTTTAGAGAAAGCTGTGCTTCATTGTAACTGATTTTTAATTGTTTGATTTGGTCGTAATATCCGCCTAAGCCCATAAAAAAAGAGAGGGTGGGCAGAGAACTTGTCATTTTTTTAATGATTAATTTAGCAATGCAGTCGGCCTGTTCTAGATCATTAGCAGGGTTGACTGGTAGAATAAAAATAAAATAATTATTTTTCCACATGGAGAGCAGCTTGGTATGGAGGGTTGAACGCAGGACACTCCCAATTAAATAGCGAATTTTTTGTCGATAATTAATAAGACGAGTGTGTTCGGATGGTCGGGCCGAATCCGTGATATGGGGAAGGTCTACAATTGCAATGCGCATGGGTCCAGTGAAGTTGTATCCATAGAATTCAGCGGAATAGAGATAATCTTGAAAATTATCTTGATTGGAAAGAAGAATTTTTTCCAACAAGTAGGACATAGATGATTCTTCCATGCTACTTTCGACAATAGCAGTTCCAATCAATTTGGTTACATCGACTAGACGGACATTCCAAGGAATTTCAAAGAGAGGAAAAGAAAGAGCATTTGCCTTTTCAATTGCTTTTTGAGGGATAGAGGGAATGAATTTTCCTGTATTGATAACAAGGCCGGCGGCGTGTTTTTGGGTAAGTCGTTCAATGATAGAAAGAAGCTTTCCCGTATCCTTTCCCAATTTGATTCCGGTTAGGAAGGTAAGTTCATTTCCTTGTAAAAATTGGATGGATTCGGTGCTTTCAAGAATATGTGTCCAACGAATTGCACTGTCCAGTCCGCATTCTCCGGCAAGTAGACGGATGTTGTTACGAAGTTCTGGCATGTTCAGAATTGATTCGCAAGTAACGGACATAAAACCACTCCTTATTATGCACAAGTGATGATGTGGTCGTTTATTTATTATAGGAAGTGTAGATTATTGTAGGGAAAAGTCATGAAAATAAGAACTGTAAAAGATTTATAGGGACAAATAAAGAAAAAAATTGTGGAAAAAGGAGAAATTAGCTATCCTCCATTTTTTTTAGAAATTGATTTGCTTCATCGATTTGCTCTTCATTAAAAATGGAAAAATGAGCTTCTTTCAAAAGCTGGGCAGCTTTTCCAAGTCCCTGAATTTTGGTCCCAGTGAATGTTCCATCATAAATGAGATGACTGCCACACGAGGGGCTCTTTTCCTTCATGATAGCAAACAGTACATGGTTTTTTCTGGCCAAATGCAAGGCTTTTATTGCCCCTCTTTCATATTCATTTGTTACGTCTATTCCTGCGCGTGTTAGAACGTAATTTCCTTGTCTTTGGGCATCGGTTCTCGGAGTGGGAAGTCCGCCAGCAACTTCAGGACAAACGGGAATAAGGCGGCCTTCCTTTTTCCATTTTAGAAAAAGAGGGTTTTGACAAGGAATAGAGAGGGCATCGTAACGGCAATTCCATCCGTAGAGGCAGGCACTGACCAGTATTTTATGCATCATGAGTTGTTTTCGGTAGCCTCCTTCCAATAAGTGGTGTCATAAACTTTTGATACATCGATGGCTTTGGATAATAGACCATATTTTAACCCAAGATCGGCGGTTTGTTGAATTTTGCCGTTATCCATATAACCAATTTTTGATTCGTCGATGTCGGATGTCTCAACCAATTTAGCCACCTGTTCGGCCATATATTTTTGATGAGCAAGAGAGACGCTCTTATTTTTTGTATAGATGTAGCTTCCAGCACTGTCTGGATCATCACAGGCGTCGGCCCATCCCTTGTTTGCGGCCTTTAAAAATTTAACTAAAGTCTCTTTATTTTTAGAAGCCCAATCGGATTTAACAAAGAGGCAATCCTCCAACATGGCCACGCCAGCATTGTTCATGTCTATGGTGTTAATATCGGAATCTTTCAGGCCGTTTTCAAGTAAAAGCCCGTATTCATTATAAGTCATGGCCTGTGCGGCGTTAACTTGGCCGCTTATTAATTGATTCATTGTAAAGTCTTGTTGTACAAGGGTGACATCCTTATCCTTATTGAGATTGTTTTTTCCAAGAAGAGCATACAGTTCGTATTCATTTCCACCAAACCAGGAAGAAACTTTTTTGCCCTTGAGATCAGCCACGGAATTGATATTGCTTGATTTTTTAGAGACTAAGAGCATGCCACTTTTTTGAAAGGTCTGAGAGATTTCTTTTAAATTCCACCCTTTTTCTTGGTATTTCATTAGGCTGGAAGTCCAGGTTACGCCGATATTGGCCACGCCATTATTAACTTGCTGTTCCGGAATAATGTCGCTTCCACCAGAGATGATGTTGACATCCAGGCCTTCTTGTTTGAAGTAGCCTTTTTGTTGTGCAACGTAATAGCCCATAAATTGCGATTGTGGAAGCCACTTAATTTGCAAATTGACTTTTGTTAGTGCTTTGGAGGAGCCAGAGGAACTGGAAGAGCATCCTGAAAAAATACTAACTGCAATGGCGGCAACTACAAAACAGGCTAGAAAGAGGTGTGTTTTACTTTTACCTTGGGATACTTTCATTTTAATCTCCTTTTGCTTTAGAGTTTATCTTTGTGAGGGGTGCCATTTAATCGCTTGGTGTTCAATTAACACGATGACACAGTAGAGAATGACGCCAACAATGGAAGCAACAACGATGTACCCCCAACCCATTGCCATCTCCGCCTTACGAAGATTGTCTTTGATGCCAAATCCAAGCCCGGAAGTTGAAGTCGCAAAATATTCACTGATGATTGCCGCCATGATGGAAGTGGCGATATTGATTTTGAGTGCAGTAAATATATAGGGAAGGCTATTTGGAATACGTAATTTTGTAAAGACAGTCCACTTGTTAGCGGCAGTCATCTGCATTAAATCGAGCGAGAACGGCTTTATGGAGGAAAGACCACTATAGGAATTAAATGTCATGGCTGCCATGCAAACGATTGTGACAACACCGATTCTTTGGCCCATCCCCGTTTTAAACCACAGGTTCATAATAGGGGAGAGAGCGACTAAAGGGATGGCATTGATTGCTGATATAAGAATAATGCTGCCGTATCCCCATTTGGGAAACCAGGTGGCAATGACGGCAAAGATGAAGCCGATGCAAGAGCCAATCACTAAACCAATCATAGCGCCGGAGATGGTGACAATGCAATCGCTAAGTGTTTTACCGAAATTTTGTGAGAGTGCGGATACAATATCGGTAGGAAGTGGTAGCTGATAGGTTTGGAGTCCGAGTAGTGCATGAAAGACTTTACATTGCCATAATAAGATTATCATAACACCAAAGGCGATAGGCAGGGTATAATCTGTCCAGTTTTTTCTTTTGCTTTTCATCCGTTACCCCCCGCAGTTTCCATAATGGTAATTTTCCTCCAAGGCATTGCGAAATGTTCAATCAAAATAATGATATAGTAACTGATTATTCCCATTAATGCACTGGTAGTCACTGCTGCCCAAAAAATGTCCATTTGGCTAGAATATAATGAATAAAGAATGCGGACGCCGATGCCGCTGCTCGATCCTAGCATATCAACTAAAATGGAAGCGGTAACTGCCAGCGGTGCGGTGATTTTCAGGCCGTTAAATAAATGAGGAAGAGCAGATGGGGCCATCAGCTTGCGATAAATATTGACTCGACTTGATGCGATGGAATACAAAAGGTCTTGTTTGTCTTGAGAGACTTCTTTTAAACCGCTCAACATATTTACAGATACGGGGAAAAAGGTGATATACGCTGCAATCATGATTCTGGCAGTATCCATGTCTTGAACGATATTAAAAATGATTGGAGCTAAACCTAAAACGGGAATCATTTGTGAGATAATAAGGTATGGAAAGGCGATTTTTTCTACGGTTTTAGAGAAACTCATAATAATTGCTAGAAGAAAACCAATGGCTGCGCCGAGAAGAAAACCAATTGCCGCTCTGGAAAAAGTGGTGAGGGCATCGCCAATAAGATCTTGCCAGTTTTGCATTAATACGGTGACGACTGTATGAAAATAAGGTAACTTTTTCGCAGCCATGGGATCATGAATGACGTTTTGAAGAAGAAAAGCAAGAAGCTCCCAAATTATAATGACACCAATAAGCCAGACAACGGCAACAATTCGACGATCTTTTTTCGAAATGTCCATTGTTCTTACACCCCTTCAAAACTCTTTCTAATTTTTGCTACATACTCATAGAAGACAGGTTCTTCTCTAAGTGAAGCGGACCGCGGGCGGGGTAAATCAATATCCACAACAGCAGAAACACGGCCCGGATGAGGAGAGAGAACGACAACGCGATCGGAAAGGAAAACGGATTCTGGGATGTTATGTGTGACGAAGATGATGGTCTTTTTGGTCTGGCTCCAGATTTTTAATAAGTCCTCATTCAGTTTTTCTCGCGTAAACTCATCCAGGGCGGAGAAAGGCTCATCCATCAGAAGAATTTCAGGCTTTAGTGCAAGAGCACGGGCAATTCCCACACGCTGTTGCATACCACCACTTAGTTCAAAAGGATATTTGGTTCCAAAGTTTCGTAAACCGACAAGATCAAGGACTTCATTGATACGAGAAGTACGGGTCTTACGAGGAATGCCCATAATTTCCATTGGCATGCAAATGTTGCGACGAACTGATCTCCAATCATAAAGAACGGGGCTTTGGAAGACGATTCCAAATTTTCTTGCCAATCGGGTTTCTCGTGGGGATTTGCCCAAAATGGAGACGGTACCAGTCGTGGGTTGTAACAGATCAGCGATCAATCGTAGAAGGGTCGTTTTTCCACAGCCAGATGGACCAAGCAGAGAAATAAATTCCTCTTCTTTAATATCTAAGTTGATATTTTTGAGAGCGGAGATTGGTTCACCGTTTTTGCCGGTATAAGCCATACTCACGTCTTTAACTTGAATGCCTGTTGTAGTCATAAACGCACCACCCATTTCTTTTTCGTATGCATTGGCTCCGTCTCTGTGTGTTTTAGCGGAAAACCGCTCAGTGAAATTCAATGCAAGTAAGATTAAGTTTTTTCCTATCAATACAAAAAGGCACTGAGTTAACTCAGCGCCTTTGCCAAAAGAACGGGCTTTAAAATTGATCTCCGTTCCTAAACTATATAAAGATGAATGATGCAACACAAACATCAATTACTGTGCTTTCATTATATTTTTTTGAAAGGCATTTGTCTATGTGCTGGATGTACAAAGAAATGAGAGATGACATGGGCATGTGTAATCATAGTGTGCATTTTTAATAAAATACCGATTGAATATTTATGATGATTGTGTTAAAGCACAATAGTATGTATTATTTATTGTGCACGATCACAACAATTCAAATAACCCTTGAAGAATAATCTTGCCCCTTATATACTTAGAGCCAATAGAATACAATCGTTCTATAAAAATATGAGCCTTTGTCAAAAGGGAATGGAGCGCTAAAAATGTCTATTGAATTTTCTCTCCCCACTAAGATTCTGTTGGATCAGGATTGTGTAAAAAAGAATGCAGCCTTACTAAAAAATTTCGGGAAGAAGGCGTTGATTGTCACAGGACGGCGCTCTGCTAAAATGAACGGTTCTTTACAAGATGTAATAGAGGCGTTGCGGTCACAGAAACTAGATTTTGTTATTTATGATCATGTTGACAATAATCCGAGTATTGATAATGTGCGGGATGGCTCCGTCTTTGCTAAGAAAAATA
This sequence comes from Oscillospiraceae bacterium, assembly GCA_003518885.1. Classification (GTDB taxonomy): domain Bacteria; phylum Bacillota; class Clostridia; order Oscillospirales; family Ethanoligenentaceae; genus Ethanoligenens. The sequence continues at coordinate 975 of DOXU01000049.1, read as the reverse complement.
AAGTAGATTTTATCATCGGTATCGGCGGCGGTTCGCCAATGGACGCTTCAAAAGCAATTGCTTTGCTTGCTTGCCAAAATCTTACGGATGAGGCGCTTTTTACAGGCCCATATATTGATAAAGTTTTGCCTCTTGTCTTGTTGCCAACAACTGCGGGGACTGGCTCGGAAGTGACGCAATACTCTATTTTGACAAATGATCACGCACAGTCCAAAACGAGTATTGCCACTCCATTAATCTTTCCCAAACTTGCCTTAGTGGATCCCCGGTATACGCGGCATCTACCTCTTCGCACAACCATTAATACGGCGATTGATGCCTTGTCCCATGCAATAGAGAGCGATCTTTCTAAAAAAGCTAATGCATTAACAAAATTGATTGCGGAGGAAAGTATCCGGAGGATTGCACTGAATTTTAAATTTTTACTGAGAGGAGAATTGGGGGATAAAGTCCGAGAAGAGCTGATTTATGCTTCCACGTTGGCTGGTATAGCTATCGCCCATACGGGCACAACAGCAGTTCATTCAATGGGATATTCTTTGACCTATTTTAAACATATCGACCACGGTCGTGCAAATGGGCTGCTTTTAGCGTCGTTTTTGGCTTTTGTTGCACAAAAAGATGGAGCTTCCGTTGATCGTTTGCTTTCCCTTATGAAAGTACAGAATTTGAAAGAATTTCGCTTGATACTTGCTCAATTGCTGGGTGAAAAAGAGAAAATAGCGGATGAGGAATTTAAAAAGTATGCGGAGATCGCGATTAAGGCGAAGAACATTTCAAATTGTACCATTATACCGGTAGAAGAAGATTTATATGGAATGTATAGAGAGAGCTTTAATGAACAGGTTTGTTTATAAAGAAATAGAAAATGCGCATCGTCTAAATTGACGGTGCGCATTTTTGCCTTTAACAGGAAGATTTTATAGTTCTGCGCGAACAGCTTCTCCCATTTCTACTGTAGAAAGTAATTTAGAT
>DOXU01000247.1 GCA_003518885.1 Oscillospiraceae bacterium | reverse complement strand
TTTTGGTGGTGAAGTTGAACGTGTATTAAACATGGTTGACGGAGTGTTATTACTGGTAGATGCTTTTGAAGGTCCGATGCCACAGACTAAATATGTAATGCGTAAGGCATTGGAACAAAAATTAAAACCAATTGTTGTAATAAATAAAATTGACCGTCCTGATGCACGTATTGCTGAAGTAGAAGATGAAGTATTGGAACTGTTCATGGATTTAAATGCAAGTGATGAACAGCTTGAGAGTCCATTTATTTACTGTTCCGGACGTGATGGAACAGCAAGTCTTGAACGGGATAAAGTGGGAACAGATTTGATTCCTTTGTTCGACAAAATTGTTGATTATATTCCGGCACCGGAGGGTGACGAGAATGGTCCCCTACAACTCTTGGTTTCTTCCATTGACTACAATGATTATGTAGGGCGGATTGCCATTGGTCGTATTGATCGCGGTAGCCTTAAGCAGGGCGATGATGTGGTGGTTGCACATTATCACGAGGACCATAAGCCATACAAAGCGAAAATCACAAATATTTATCAATTTGAGGGCTTAAAACGGGCTCCAGCTGAAAGTGCTATGGTAGGAGATATTGTTACTTTTTCTGGTGTAGAAGAAGCAACGATCGGAGATACTATTTGTGCAGTGGACACCGTGGAGCCACTGCCGTTTGTTAAAATTTCGGATCCAACTATTGAAATGACCTTTGCTGTTAACGACAGTCCATTTGCTGGTCGAGAAGGAAAGTTCGTTACCTCAAGACAACTTCGTACGCGTTTAGCAAAAGAGCTATTAAAAGATGTTTCTTTGCGTGTAACGGAAACGGAAAATGCTGATTCGTTCCGCGTGGCAGGCCGTGGAGAAATGCATCTTTCTATCTTGATTGAGACAATGCGGCGTGAAGGCTATGAGTTCCAAGTTAGTACACCACGTGTACTCTTTAAAGAGGAAAATGGAAAGCGGATGGAACCAATTGAAGAATTGATGATTGATGTTCCAGAGAGTGCACTTGGTTCCGTTATGGAAAAAATGGGTACACGTAAAGGGGAACTGCAGCATATGGAGCCAGTTGGCAATCGGATGCGTGTAGAGTTTCTTATTCCGTCCCGTGGTTTATTTGGCTATCGTAGTGAGTTCCTGACAGATACAAAAGGCGAAGGCATTTTGAATTCCGTCTTCCATGATTATGAAGCATATAAAGGGGAAATCCCAGGCCGTAATTTTGGTTCTTTGGTTGCTTTTGAGACAGGAGAATCGATCACATACGGGTTATATAATGCACAGGAACGTGGCACCTTGTTTATCGGACCAGCTGTACCGGTTTATGCGGGCATGGTTGTTGGTAGTTCACCAAGAAGCGAAGATTTGGTCGTTAATGTTTGCAAACGGAAACATGTATCGAATGTGCGTTCCTCTAGCAGTGATGAAGCACTGCGTTTAGTTCCACATCGTGTGATGAGCCTAGAAGAATCTTTGGAATTTCTTGCACCCGATGAACTTTTGGAAGTTACACCAAAGAGCATTCGCATTCGCAAACAGGTTCTGGATCATAACCAAAGAATGCGTTCAAATGTGAGAAAATAAACGTTGAATAAACACTATTACTTCTTTGAGTCAGCAAATCATCTAAAATATTTTAAAATATGTCAGTGATGTTTGGCGCGTATTTTGTGCGATTTTTCCCGTTTTGCCGTTGACATCGTATGTAACAGGTATTACAATAAATGTGCCATTCGAGATGTAGCAGCTGTTACATGATTTATAAACAGACACTTTGAGCGGAGAGGGATGGATCGCCGTGATTTGTTGTGAATGAGGGAACAGGAACGGGTGATTGGGTAGCAATTGCCTATAAACTTCCTGCACACCCTTCTAAATATCGCGTTTATGTTTGGCGCAAGCTAAAGCAAGCTGGTGCGATTTGTTATCAACAGTCCATTGTTATTTTGCCAATGAATATGTGGAATCGTACTTTCTTGGAAGGTTTGTGCAAAGAAATTCGGATTCGTGGAGGGGAAGCAGCGATTTTACAGGTCAATTTACTCGAACAGCAAGAAGAGCGTCGATTAATTGATCAGTTTAATCAGAATATGCAAGAGGCATGTCAGGAAATATCGAGAAGCTTGTTAGAAGTGTTAGATAACGCAAAGCAGTTTCCGAGATTGGCACAACTTAAGCATAGGCAGGAAGTTTCTCTGGCAGTAAAAGCGCGGAAAAGCTATGAAAAATATAAAAGACATGGTTTTTTTCAAGCACCGCTGGATCAGGAAATCGGTCGTATGGTGGAAAGCCTACTCACCAAAATCGAAAATTATTTGCACAGTTATGATCTGGTCAAATAATAGCGATTGATATGACCTTTTCATTTTTAATGAAGTAATAGCGTAGGGGAGTGCAATTATGGATATTAAGAAACAGGCCAAAAAACAGGCCATGTCTTTAGTAGTTAAAGAAGCAATCAAATATTTGGAGCATGAGCCAGAAAAGCATTTTGATCAACTGATTAAACTTGCAAGATTGTTGGTAAAGGGTCGCGATCCTTTTTATCAAAATATTATCAACCAGTTTGATGAGATGTGGCACAATGAAAAAAGCCCATGGCGTCAGTATTTGATCAATTATCTGACAAAGATGAATCCAAATCAGCGTAAGAAGTTTGCTGTTAACTTTTTAGTCAATGCAAGCATTGTGGGATTTTCTGAGCAGCAGAAGCTGGCAAAGAAATTGGATTGCAACATTCCATGGACAATTTTGATGGATCCAACTAGCGCGTGCAACCTGAAATGTACAGGTTGCTGGGCTGCTGAGTATGGGAAGAAAAATAATTTAACTTTTGAAGAGTTGGATAATATTATCGAACAGGGCAAAAAGTTAAGCATTTATTTCTACGTCTTCTCTGGCGGTGAGCCATTGATGCGCAAGGATGATATCATCCGTCTTTGCGAGAAACATAATGACTGTTTCTTTGCTGCCTTTACAAACAGTACATTGATCGATGAAAAATTTGCCGACGACATGGAACGTGTTGGTAACTTTGTGCCGATCATCAGTATTGAGGGCTTTGAGAATGCTACGGATATGCGCCGTGGCAAAGGTGTGTATAATCAGGTTATTAAAGCAATGGATTTGCTGCATAGCCGTAATTTGGCATTCGGTATGTCTGTTTGCTATCATAGCCAAAACACCCAATTTGTAGGCAGTGATGAGTTTATCGACTTTATGATTGAAAAAGGCGTCTTGTTTGCCTGGTTCTTTACCTATATGCCAGTTGGTGCAGGTGCACATAAAGAATTGTTGGCAACACCAGAGCAGCGTGCATATATGTACAAACGTGTGAATGAAATTCGTTCTACGAAACCACTCTTTGCATTAGATTTCTGGAACGATGGTGCCTATGTTGACGGTTGTGTTGCTGGAGGCCGCCGTTACTTCCATATTAACTCTGCTGGTGATGCGGAACCTTGCGCATTTATCCACTATTCCAACTACAATATCCGGGATAAGTCCTTAATGGAAATTTTGCAATCCCCTCTCTTTGTGGCTTATCATAAAGGGCAGCCATTCAATAAGAATATGCTGCGTCCTTGCCCGTTGTTGGATAATCCAAAAGCATTGGCAGGTATGGTCAAAGCAACCGGAGCACATTCCACTGAGGCATTGAGCCCAGAGGATGTAGACGTGTTGACTTCTAAGACTACTGAGCAGGCCAAGCGTTGGAGTAAAACGGCAGATGACCTTTGGAAAGTAGATCCCAAGAATAAAGAGAATGTTAAAGAAAAAACAACTGAGCGTGTAAAAGTCTGATTACTCGGTTTTATGAAGAGGGCTGTTGGATAAAGAGAGATTTCTCTTTCCGGCGGCCCTTTTTCAACGGTTGATTCATTTGTAAAAAATGGAGGAGTTCCAGTGTGAAGAAAGCTTTAGCAATCGTCTTGCTGATAGTGATATTGGTTACCACTGTTTCTTGTTCACAGAAAAAGGAGAATAAAAAGACACTGCGTATTA
>DOXU01000060.1 GCA_003518885.1 Oscillospiraceae bacterium | reverse complement strand
AACCGTTCAACCCAAATATCCAATGTATCCAAAAGCTCTGGATGATGTGGAATATCTTTTAATAAAGCATTCCGCTGAATCAATGTTTTTCGATAGGCAGAAAGAATAGCTGCATGGCGTGGGTGTAAGGGAAAAATTGCATTATCTAAAAAATTGCGCCTTGCTAACGGTCCATCCTTAACCAACGAAAGATGTTCTGGCGAAAAAATAACGGCACAAAATTCTCCTGATAAATCTGTTTGACTTTGAAGCGTGACTTGATTTAGTTGATAAACTTTTTGATTTTTTCCTAGTGTAATAGAGGCCTCCTGTTGTCGATTAGACGCCTCAAAAGATATTTCCGCCTTAGTAATTGGCTTACCAAATTGGATAATCTCTTTATCTTTAGCATTTCGAAAACTATGAAAACCTGTAAACATCCAGATTGATTCTAGAAGATTTGTCTTTCCTTGTGCATTCTGTCCATGAAAAATATTGAGATGAGGATCCATTTTTAAAACGATGGGGTCCAAATTCCGGAAATTTTTCAAAGAAAGCTGATCCACTCTCATGGTTTGATAATCTCCCAAGTATTGTGAAAATAGGTGACCTTGTCTCCAATATGCAACTTTTTTCCGCGTAATAGGCAAATTGTTCCATTCACCACAACATCCCCTTGTTGGATGGCTTCTTTACAAGCTCCACCTGTTGGAAATGTTCCTACAAGTTTTAATAATTGTTCTAATTTGATAAAAGGGGTTTGAATTTTGATTTGTTCAAGCATTAGCAGTCAACCTAACTGGGAGCACTAGAAAAATGAAATCGTCATTTTCTGGTGGATAAATTTTCATGGGGGCGAGGGCGCCACTTAATTCGACGCGGATTTCATCTGTATCAGCAGCTCGTAGTGCATCAAGTAAGTAATGATTATTAAAGCCGATCTCACAGTCGTCCCCTTCAATGTTTGCGTCGATTTCATCGTATATTTTTCCGATACTGCTACTACAGTGAATGTGAATATGATTTTCTTTAAAAGTACAGCGTACCGGAGATTTTAGCCTATCTGTGATGAGAAGAGAAGCTCGATCAATGCTGTTGATAAAATTGCGTGTATTAATTTTTATTGTTGTAGCAGTTGTTCCACTGAGGACACTTTTGTAATCTAAAAATTGCCCCTCTAGTAAACGGGAAATAAGTGTGTACTGATTTATTTTAAGAGAAAGATGTTTTTCGCTGATAGTTAGTGTAATGACATCTTCACTTTCCGCATGAAGCATTTTGAAAATTTCGTTTAGGGTTTTTCCGGGAACGACGAAGGATAGTGATGTTGTTTCCTCAATTTTTTCTGTTCGGATAGCAAGACGAAATCCATCAACTGCGACTAAACGAATTGTTTGATCGTGTAGTTCAAATAGAATTCCTGTATGGATAGGATTTGACTCATCTGTAGAAACAGCAAAGATAGTTTGCTTAATCATGCTTGAAAGAATGTTTTCGGGTAAATGAAGCGCTGTCCCATCCGTCAATGTAGGAAGTTCTGGAAATTCTTCAGCAGAGGTTCCCAGAATAGTAAATTCCGTTGTACCACTTGTTATCGTTGTTAATAATTTGTTGTTGGACTGAATAGTAAGGGTGTCTGTGGGTAATCTTCTCACCATATCTGAAAATAGTTTAGCATTTAAAACAATTTCGCCGTCTTCTTTGCAGTCAGCGGCTAATGTAGTTGAGATACCTAGTTCTAAATTGTATGCGCGAACGATTACTTGGTTTTCATTCGCTTTTAAATAAATTCCTTCTAGTGCTGGGAGTGATGTTTTAGCTGCTACGGCACGACTAGTGACGGAGAGCGCTTCTGAAAGTGCTTTAGTGTTACAGCTGAATTGCATGGTCCGTAATCCTTCCTTTCTGTTTTAAAGAATAAGTATAGATATATTTCAGTAGGCGTAGTAGAGGCGGTGAATTTGTGGAAAGACTCTGCGGATATTGTCGGATTGCGCTTTCACACGATTTTGGGGCTGTGAAGGAATGGCGATATAAGTGGGGATATTTTGGGGAATATTGTCGTTGGGCTTGTTTTGGTGGAGAATGGGGGAGTGAATTGGGAAGAAAAGTGGAAAAAATGGTGGAAAGCGTCGTTTTATTAGAGAACGAAAAAAGATTCGTGGAAAAGATAAAAAAGGTGGGTAGTGGAAAAGGTCAATTTGCACGGATGTTTTTGATAATATCTTCAATAGTTGCCTTTAAATGAGGTTTGTGTTTCATATCTTCTTCTACTTTTTGAATCGCGTAGACAACAGTGGAATGATCGCGTCCATTAAATTTTTCTCCAATAGAGGAAGTCGACATTTGTGTAATTTCGCGAATGATATACATAGAGACTTGGCGAGCAATGGACGTGTTTCCAGAGCGCATTTTTCCTTTAATATCTTCTATGGCTACACCAAATGTTCGAGATACTTCCTCAATAATGTGGTCTACCGTAATGTGCGGTGGCTGGTTATCGTTAAGAATATCTCGGATGGCATTTTGTGCAATAGCAATGGAGGGGGAATCACCAGTCAATAAATTGTAGGCCTTGATTTTTTTAACTGCGCCCTCCAATTGGCGAATGTTATTTTTTAATCTGTTTGCAATGTATTCGTTTACTTCGTCCGGCAGGGTAATGCCAAGCAGTTCCGCTTTCCGGTGAATAATTGCCAAACGTGTTTCAAAGTCAGGTGGTTGAATATCTGCTAATAATCCCCATTCAAATCGGGTACGCAGACGATCTTCTAAGGTTTGAATTTCTTTTGGTGGTCGATCTGATGTTAAAACAATCTGGTGTTTTGATTCATATAGTGCATTAAATGTATGAAAAAATTCTTCCTGTGTGGATTCTTTCCCAGCAATAAATTGAATATCGTCCACAAGAAGAACATCCGTTTGCCTGTATTTGTTTCGAAAACTAATTTGACTATTTTTTCCGATTGATTCGACTAATTCGTTTGTAAAGTCTTCTCCTTTAATGTAGAGAATTTTAAGAGAAGCATTATCTTTTAATATCTGATGCCGTATGGCATGAAGAAGATGGGTCTTTCCTAATCCAGAATCTCCATAGATAAATAGGGGGTTATAAGCCGTCGCAGGATTGGCGGCAACGGCTAAAGAAGCCGCATGTGCAAATTTGTTGGAGGAACCGACAATAAAAGTTTCAAATGTATATTCATAATCGGCGCCAGTAAATGGCTTTTCGGCGTCTTCTTCGCTTTTTGTCATGGTTTCTGTCTGAGGATGATAATTTTTTGGTTTATCATCCTCTGTCACAATACGAATTTCGATAGGGAAGCCAAGAATACTCTCGAATCCGTCAGTTAATAGTTTTTGATAACGATCATAAATGATTTTCCGCTGGAAGTCAGAGCGGACAAAAAAAACAGCTTCGTGGGCGTCAAGTTCCACCGGCTCCATGCAGTAAATCCATGTTTTGAATGCTACATCACTGATTTTTTCCTTACAAAAGAGACAAACCTCTTCCCAAACTTCCTGAAAGGACTGCATGTATGCTTATACCCCCGAATCATTTTGTTCACAAGTTCTGTTGAAAACTCTGTGGAAAGTGTTTAAAACCTGTGAAAAAAGGTGTTAAATGTCGAAAAAACGTGAAAATCCACAGAGTTCAAAACCGGTTTTACCTAAATTTATCCAGAACCGGTGAAAAAGCCCGCAGGCTGATACCGGCGGACACGTTTGCAGATTTAAAAATATGTGGAATAAAAAGACGAGTTCTGTGCATAAAAATGGCAGATAGACGCCTGTATTTAATTGTTTATTATCATACCATAAAAACAGAGGCAAAATCAATAGAATGGCTTTTTATGCTGTGGATCTTTGTGAATTTGTTGTTTAAAACGAGGAAAGAAAACCTAGATGGCAGTTTTGAGTAGGGACAATGAAAAAAATCATTGACAGCATTTACATGAATGGGCTATAATGACGAAGATAAGGCTATATAGGAAGGTGGATAAACATGGTTAGAACATATCAGCCGAAGAAAATTCATCGGAAACGCAAACATGGTTTTCGTAATCGGATGTCAACAAAAGGCGGACGTAAAGTTATTGCAAGTCGCCGCGCAAGAGGCAGGAAAATGCTGTCCTATTGACGCATAAGGCCACTTTTCCGGTGGCCTTTCTTTTATTTATGAAAAAAACACAAGAGTCTGTGTAGGAGTCAGAGCAGGTAAATGCAGCATACCATATCTATGACAGAAAACCGAAATTTCCGCCGCCTTTATAGTAGGGGACGGAATATGGTGCACCCTTGTTTGGTTTTGTACTATGCCCGAAATCGACTGGGAATTAACCGGTTGGGTATTACAACCAGCAAAAAAATAGGGAAGGCCGTTGCCCGTAATCGGGCAAGAAGATTGATTCGTGAAGCTTATCGTACTTTTGAGCCGGTTGCAAAAACGGGTTGGGATTTTGTCTTTGTAGCCCGTTCACGTACAACCTCCTGTAAAATGGGGGATGTTTGCCGTGTTATGGGCGGTATGTTAAGAAGTGCATCTTTGATGAGAAAATGAAAATAATTCTTCTGTATCTTATTCGTTTTTATAAAAGATATATTTCGCCTGCTTTACCACCTGCGTGTAAATATTATCCAACTTGCTCCCAATATGCAGTGCAAGCTATTGAACGTTTTGGTGCATTGCGAGGGGGGTATTTGGCGATTCGTCGAATATTACGATGCAATCCTTTTCATGAAGGGGGAATTGATCCGGTGCCGGAACAATTCTCTCTGCGCGTTGTGCACAAAAAGCCATAGCAGATATTACGCTTGGAGGAACACATGGCGGCTATCAGCTTTACTAGTATTTTTGACATTATTAATATTCCATTGGGATTTGCGCTTCGCTTTTGTTATCAAATCACAATGAATTATGGTTTAGCTATTTTGTTATTTACCATAATTATTCGTTTAATCTTGTTTCCACTTGCCATAAAGCAACAGAAAGTAATGGCAAATTCATTAAGACTTCAACCAAAGCTTAAAGCTTTGCAGAAAAAATATGCAAAAGATAAGCAAAAATTAGGTGAGGAGCAAATGAAACTGTATCAAGAGGAAGGCGCTAGCCCAATGGGTGGGTGTTTGCCTCTTGTTGTTCAGTTACCTATTATTTGGGGTTTATATAATGTAATTTATCACCCGCTGCTCTATATTTCCCAAATTGGGCAGGGAACCTTAAATAAGGTAGTACAGCATTTGTGGCCGATTATTCAACATAGTGACCCCACTTTTGCAAAGATGTCTTCTTATACACAGGCGTTGAATAATAGAGAATTAGAAATTTTGGTCGCCAAAATCTTGCCGTCTCATATGAGTCAGGTACCTTTTGTACCACATGATACATTGCAGATGAATTTTAACTTTTTTGGATTAGATCTTTCTACAATGCCAGGCTATCGTTTTTCTATCTATCTCTTAATTCCAATTTTATGTTATGTCTCAACATTTGTGCAGATCTTTTTGACAAATCGGATTAATAAACGAAATAATATTGCGGCAAATGCGCCTGGGACCGGCGGAATGAATATTGGCATGTTAGTTATTATGCCCTTATTCTCTTCCTGGATCTCCTTTTCATTTCCAAGTGGAGTTGGTATTTACTGGATTACATCAAATGTGTTTATGCTTTTTCAGACCCTATTTCTTAATAAGCTCTATAACCCGAAAAAGTTAGCAGAACAGTTTGAGCAAGCTTCAGTGGAAAAGAAAAAAGCGCGCATGAGAAAACTTGCAGAGCGCCAAGCACAGCTTGCTGTGCAACAAGCCGAAGAAAATGGAGAAGATCCAGAGCAGATACGTGCGGCCGAGGAAGAAAAATTAGAAGAGGATTCCTTTTTAAATGAAGAAGACGAAAAGGCTTCTAACAGAAAAATGATGTTAGAAAACCGAAAGCGGTTGGCCGCTTCACGTAAACAATCTCAAGCTCGGCAACAGAGCAAAAATTCATCAAAGAATAAGAGCAAAAAGAAAAAACGCCGGAGATAAAATCACCCATACTTGGGGAGGTGCTTGGATGGTACGAGAAGCGGTTGCAACAGGAAAAACCGTGGAAGAAGCCATTGAATCTGCTTGCAATAAGTTAAATGTTCAACGCGAAAATGTAAAAATCGAAGTGCTTGAATTACCATCCAAACGTTTACTGGGCTTGTTGGGAGTTTCTAATGCGAAAGTCCGTGCGGTTTTAAAGATTACAGCGGATCGACAGGCTGAATTGTATTTATCTGGAATTCTTGGGCATATGGGTATTACAGATTATGCAATTGAAATGCATGTAGAAGAAGCAGCAATTTATATGAATGTACAAGGAAACGATATGTCTCTTATACACATTCGACGCTGCCGATGAAGAAGCTGGCGCTTATCCCCGTCGGACGCTGCCGACGAAGAGAATAGAGTAGAACACTGTAGTCTCTGGAACATTAAACAAGATCATACTAAAGATAGACAGACATGTCAGAAAACATAGCACTCGA
>DOXU01000210.1 GCA_003518885.1 Oscillospiraceae bacterium | reverse complement strand
CCTTTGTATGTCTGTGTTTGTAGTTCTCGATGCCTCTGTTTTCTAAATAAAACAGTAAATAAATAAGAAAGGAAAACCGCGGAACCAATGGCGCCGAGAACCGTTCCTACAGAGGAACCAGCAGCTCCCAGCATATAAGGATTAGCCCCAGCATGTTGCGCCGCGTGGAATAATGACCAGATAAAGAAAGCTGTAAAAACAGTATTTAATACCTGTTCAAGCAATTGTGCAATTGCCGTGGGAACCATGTTTTGTCGCCCTTGAAAATAGCCTTTTAATGCACAAGAAGCGCAGGAAAACAAAAAGGTTGGGGCAATAACTTTAAACATCAGAACGGCATCTTTAGGAAAGGCCGCATAATTGGCCAACATGCCGGCTCCAAAATATGTGAATAGCGTGGCCGCAAGTCCAAGAACTCCCAAGATCATAGAAGAACAGCGCAAAATACGTTGTGTACTTCGGTAATCCCCTAAAGCAGTTCGTTCTGCCACCATTTTAGAAATAATGCTAGGTAAGCCAATATTCGTTAAAGAATAAATAAATGTATAGAGGTTAAACCCAGCCGCAATAACTGCATTCCCGTAGTCCTGCATAACCGCTGCCTGCACTGGTAAATAAACAAGTGCAAGTATTTTTGTCAGCATAGCGGAAACGCTTAAAACTGCAAAACCTTTAGAAGCTGATTGTTCCTTCATATCGTTCCTCAATTTACCATCATCTAAAACTGATGATTCATTTTTGTGATTTGTTTTTAAATATCCATGCTGGTTAGTCCATAACTATGCTATAATAAAAAGGATATTTTTTCATTCGATACATAAAAACACGTATAAAACCGCGACAGTAAGGGAGTTTATATGTCAACTATACAGTATTTAATCGACATTTTTCTGCATATTAATGTCCACTTAAAGAGTTTTATGGACAGTTACGGAGCTATCGGTTATTTGCTCATGTTCTTGGTTGTTTTTTGTGAAACCGGTTTGGTTGTCACCCCGTTCTTACCTGGAGACTCATTGATTTTTGTTGCCGGAACACTTGCCGCACAGATGATTGTTGCCCCTGAAACAATCATCCTCTTCTGTGCGGCAGCAATTTTGGGTAATATGTGCAACTACCAAATTGGGAAAACAATTGGCACAAAAATTATGAACAGCAATAGTAAGTTGATAAAGCGAGAACATGTTGAACGAACATCACACTTTTTTGAAAAATACGGCGGCCTTACTATCATCATCACGCGTTTTATGCCTATTATACGTACATTTTCTCCGTTTGTCGCCGGCCTTGGTGCCATGTCCTACCGTCGTTTTCTACTATACAACGCCATTGGTGGAGTTGTTTGGGCATCTTTCTTCTTTGGAGTTGGTTACTTTTTCGGAAACATCCCATTCTTCAAACAGCATTTTAGCATGGTTGTTTTACTGATCGTTGTTGTCTCCCTTCTGCCCGCTGTCGTTGGCTTTCTTCGCAATCGTGCCAAACAGCGCAAAGTGGAAAATTAAAAAATCTGCAAAATTACACACTTCAAATAAAGTGATTCCTCCGCTCCCAATAACATAGGATGATCTTTAGATTGATATCGTATTTCTAGTATGCGCGCGGCCCTGCCAACATCGGCAGACGCGCGTTTTATCATATCTAAAAAAAGTTTTGGTGTCATAAAGCGCGAGCAGGAACAAGTGACTAAAAAGCCACCTGGTTTTACAAGTTCCATTCCTCTTAAATTGATTTCCTTATAACCTCGCTCCGCTCCGCGCAATGCCGAACGTGATTTAGCAAAGGCCGGTGGATCCAAAATAACCAAATCGAATTTTTTATTTGCCTGCTCATAATTTTTTAAAAGATCAAAAACATTGGCCTCTATTGGTTTGATCATATTAAATTGATTGAGTTCTGCATTCATTTGTACCATCTGCAATGCAGAGGCAGAAACATCCACCGCTTCAACGGAAGATGCCCCATATTTAGCTGCATGTAATGCAAATCCACCCGTATGGCAAAAGCAATCCAAAACATCTCCTTGTGCAAATGGAGCTATTGCCGCACGGTTTTCCCGTTGATCAAGAAAATACCCTGTCTTTTGTCCATGAACAACGTCAATTAATATGCGCAAACCGTTTTCGCGAATTTCAACCAAACCGGGTTCCTTTCCAAAAAGGACCCCCGTCCGCATCTCCAACCCTTCTTTTTTCCGGGCTGGCAAATCACTTCGTTCATAGATGCACTGCGGGTGAAGTAGCTCTTTCAGGCATTCCGTAATGCACTCTTTAAACTGTTCCATCCCAAGGGTTGCAATTTGCAAGACCAAAACTTCTCCAAAACGATCAACTGTAAGGCCTGGGAGAAGATCTGCATCTCCAAAAATCATCCGACATGCATTAGAATGCCCTAATCGTATTCGCAAGGAAATCGCCTGTTTTAACCGTTTTATAAAAAACTCTTTATCGATATTCTCATGTTGTCGTGTTAGCAATCTAACACGGATTTTAGAGCGCATATTGCAATATCCACGTCCGAGAAAACTCTTATGTACATCATAAACGTCAACAATTCCGCCAGGCAACAGATCCCCTTGAATTCCCGCAATTTCATTATCAAAAATCCAAAGACGGCCTGCACAAATATCGGCCTCTTCTCCAGGTTTGAAAGGTATGATTGGCAGCACAAACTTCCTCCTATCAATACTTTGTCTCGCAGTAAAGACAAATATCTTCGCCATCTTGGCCTTTACACACGTTGTGAGGCAACTTCCGCTCTAAATGTGTAATACAGTGCGGATTTGGGCAACTATTCTCTGTAAGCCGATAATCCCGTTCCGAATGAATGACAATGTCATCCTCCAGCATTCGCAAAATCAATGCCATACGCCCGTACATGCCGAGTTTTGCTTGTGTAAAGTAAAGTGCACGCGGATCGCGATCAACGGCTGCTTCAATCTCATCTACCCGTGGCAATGGATGCAGCACTGCCAAATTAGAACGAGCCGCTTTCATTTTTTCTTCAGTCAGAATAAAAACACCACGTTGTTTTTCATAGGCTTCTTTGGAAGAAAAGCGCTCTGCTTGGATACGTGTCATATATAAAAGCTCCAAGTCTCCAATGCAATCTTCAATGGAGGGCACTTCTTCAAATGGACATCCAGCAGCATTTAAAAGATTTTTACAATAAGCAGGAAGTGCCAATTCAGGCGTCGAGATAAAAGTGAACCGATTTCCCGGGAAACGGCTCATGGCCTTTAATAAAGAATGGACTGTGCGCCCATATTTTAGGTCCCCGCAAACACCAATATGCAAACCCGAAAGTGTCCCCTTTGTCATCGAAAGAGTGACTAAATCCGTTAAAGTTTGCGTAGGATGTAAATGCCCACCATCACCTGCATTGATTACTGGAGAGGTAGAATAAAGTGAAGCCGCCCTAGCTGCACCTTCCTGTGGATGACGAATGACCATAATGTCCGCATAATTACTGACAATTTGCATCGTATCCATTAAGGTTTCCCCTTTTGAAACGGACGAATTGACTGGATTATCGAAACCAATAATCTGCCCACCAAGACGCAACATTGCAGCCTGAAAAGACATTTGCGTTCGAGTGCTGGGCTCATAAAACAAAGTTGCAAGGACGCGTCCATCACAACGATGAATATAGTCACGCGGATTTACGTAAATATCATTTGCCAAGTTTATCAGGCCAATCCACTCTTCGACACTACAATCATTCAGATCCAATAAGTTTCCGCACGCCATTTTATGTCCTCCCGGGAAATTACCCTTTTAAAAACGATTTTGTTCAGCAAAATCTCTGATTATTGTATCATATTCAACAAGATTTGCAAATTTCACCGAAAGAATTTTCACTTTTTAAAAACTGTTTTTGCCTCTTTTAAAATGTTTTGATAAACAGCAAATGCCTCTTTGCCAATTGCCTGAGGTGCATAGCGTTCTAGCACATCTTGTTTCGCCAAATCAGACATTCGTATGGCAAGTTTCTGATCCTCTAACAATGTATGAATTGCTTGATACCACTCTTCCTCGCTCTCTGCAAGAAAGCCATTTTCTCCTGAACGGATACATTTTACAAATGTATCCGTTGGTGAGGCTACCGTAGGCACTCCCACTAGTGCAGCTTCAAAATATTTTAGCTCACTTTTAGCATGACAGAAAGGATTTTCTGTATCCAATGGCGCGAGATTGACCGACATTTTTGCATTAAAGGCCAGCAATTTCTGCCATGGCATATAGGGCAATCGCACAATTCTATCTGCGAAACGATTAGATAGGCTCTCATTTAAATATCCCGCCACATAAAAATGAACTGCATCATTTTCCTCCATAATTCGTTCAATAGCAGGTTGTACTTGTGCAAAATCCCGATCATGCGATTTACTCCCACTCAAATAGCAAATGGAATAAGGTTCCTTCTTTACTTGTAGCTTCTCAGCAATAGCAAGCTGCTCTTTATTTAGCCCATTATGAATAACAAATGCCTTTTTTAAAGCAGACATTTTTTCTGCAATAAAGGGAGTACTTGCCGTAGAGAATGTACAACGATGAAAGATTGTATGGAATTTAGCGAACCATTCCGCATATAATTTC
>DOXU01000147.1 GCA_003518885.1 Oscillospiraceae bacterium | reverse complement strand
AACAACACGATAATAATGGCCGCTACCATACCGGCCATTAGCATCATATGTAGCGCGTTTGAGCCCAAAGACGGTGAAATCGTTGAATAATTATCCGTCTGCAATTTAAACGGTAATGCACCTGCATTAATTTTATCCGCTAAAGCTTTTGCAGAGGTAACGGTAAACGGATCGGAACTGCTTCCTTCAATTGTCGCCTGACTAAGATCGCCAGAAACACTGCTTGGGTCAATGTTCATTGTTGGAGAAGAAATCTTCTCCTCATCCATATTGATCGAAATTGTCTGTTGGTAATATTTCTTAGCCGCATTTGTAAACTTCGCTTTTCCCGAATTATTTAAATTTAGCAAAACGACATACTGTTGGTCTTGTTGGTTATAAACTGCAGAGGCACTCTTTACATCTTTTCCTGTCATCAGCACTGTGCTATCTGGTGCCTTAAACGAAAGTTCTGCCATCTCTCCCAACTCTTGAATGGCCTGCTCTGGGTCCTGATTTGTTTGGCCTGAACGCCATGGAAAGCGTACAATAACTTCTCTATTCCGGTAATCTGTATAGACTTCCGCATCAGAAATATTCTTACTATCAAGCCTTGTGCGCAGAACAGCCGCGGCCGCATCCATCTCTGCATTGGAAGCCTTATAATTGTCCTGTGGGCGGAATGTTGCATCCACCCCGCCTCGGATATCAATGCCTAGGCGCATCTCCGTTGCCCCTTTGATTGCAGAGATCGTCTCATCTCCAAAAGTGTAATGCCAGCCGGCTATTGAAAGATACGTGAGTATTGCGATGATGACCGCCACCACAAAAATGACTGGTCTCCCCACGTGTTTATACACAGGCTTTCACCTTCCAAACTTACTGATTATTATGCCCAAAATAGGCAGGATACAAGTCTTTCCTAATTATAGAGAAGCACAGGCAAAAAGTCAAATATCTACCAGATTGCTCCTTATTTCCAAATCAGAAAATCAAACTTTTAACTGCGGAACTTCTTCTAGAAGATCACGACTATGTTCAAGTACAGGTTGAACCAAACCCTGAAGAAATTCTGTGACTTGTGAAGGTGCCCGGCCAGTATAGTGTTCCGGCGTAAGCACATGCTCAATTTCTTCTTTTTTTAGCATAAAAGCAGGATCAGCTACAATACGATCAATCAGATCATTTCCCATTCCATCCTCTTTTACCCGTTTAGCTGCAGCCAATGAATGTTCTCTGATTTTTTCATGCAGCTGCTGACGGTCTCCGCCTTTTTTCACTGCACGCATCATAATATTTTCTGTGGCCATAAAAGGAAGCTCGTGCATCACACGGCGACGAATCACCCGTGGATAAACCACCAATCCATCTGCTACATTCATATAAATATTTAAAATGGCATCTGCTGCTAAAAAAGCTTCTGCCACAGCAACTCTTTTGTTTGCAGAATCGTCCAGCGTCCGCTCAAACCACTGCGTTGCCGCCGTGAATGCAGGATTCAACGTATCCGTAAGCAAATAACGAGAAAGCGCCGTTATCCGCTCGCAGCGCATTGGATTGCGCTTATAAGGCATTGCAGAAGACCCTACTTGGTGCTTTTCAAATGGCTCCTCTATTTCTTTAAAATTTTGGAGCAATCTTAAATCGTAGGAAAATTTACTTGCACTTTCCGCGATACCGGCGAGGGCAGAAACCACTTGACTATCCACTTTTCGTGAATAGGTTTGTCCCGAAACAGGTACTACGTGATCAAAGCCGAGCAAATCAGCAATAAGATGATCTAATTTTTTTACTTTTTCTTCATTGCCATCAAACAAGGCCATAAAGGACGCCTGCGTACCTGTAGTGCCCTTAGATCCCAGCAGAGCCAGATGGTCTTCTCGATATTCTATTTCCTCTAAATCCATTAAAAGCTCATTAATCCAAAGGGTTGCCCGCTTCCCCACTGTGGTCAGCTGTGCCGGTTGTAAATGCGTATAGGCCAAACAGGGTTCCGCTTTCCAATGATCAGCAAAGGACGCCAAACGTGAAATGACATTAATCAATTTTTTGCGTAAAAGGGCAAGGCCCTCTCGCATGATAATCACATCAGTATTGTCCCCAACATAGCATGACGTGGCCCCTAAATGGATGATTCCCTTCGCTTTCGGGCACTGCATACCATAGGCATAAATATGAGCCATTACGTCGTGACGCACTTCTTTTTCACGCTTTTCTGCCACTTCATAATTAATATCATCTGCATGTGCTTCCAGTTCAGCTACCTGTTCATCCGTAATAGAAAGCCCTAATGTTTTTTCCGCCTTAGCTAATGCAATCCAAAGTTTTCTCCATGTCTTAAACTTCTTATCCGGCGAAAATAAGTACTGCATTTCAGCGCTGGCATATCGCGTACAAAAAGGACTTTCGTAGGACTTTCTGTTCATAGTGCCTCCTATGTCTTTCACCCAAACTTCATGATGCGTTCTATGCAATGACCACGGCCAAAATTAAAAATCGGTTATCGACATTCCTTTTTCAATGCGTCCAGACACCCAATCAATATACTGCGTCGCCGTACGTGGAGAACGACCATTAAAACGTAATGCCCATTGCGCCGCACCACGTTCTAATTGTGCTGGATCAACCTGAATTCCTCTGTCTGTTGCGAGAGAACGAACAATTTTAAAATAAAGATTTTGATCAGGAGAAACGAAGGTAACTGTAATACCAAAACGATCGGCAAGAGAAAGTTTCTCCTGCACGGCATCACCGCCATGGACATCATCGCTGTCACGTTCAGAAAAGTTTTCCTTCACAAAATGACGCCGATTAGAGGTCGCATAAATCACCGTATTATTTGGCCGTGCAGACACACCGCCTTCTAACACCGCTTTCAAAGCAGAATAATTATCATCATCCTCATTGAAACTAAGATCATCAATAAAAATAATAAATTTGAGCGGAACAGAAGCAATCCGATCAATAATGTGGGAAAATTCCACAATGCTGTCTTTGGACACTTCAATAATCCGTAAACCGCGCCCTCTATATTCATTGAACACAGCTTTTACAGTAGAGGATTTTCCTGTGCCACGATCGCCATAAAGCAATAGATTGTTGGCTGAAATCCCATTTAAGAAGTCTTCTGTATTATCAAGTACCATCCGGCGTTCATATTCGTAACCCTTCAGCTGAGACAAACGAACAGGGTCTGGAGAAGCGACGCCAAATAAACTGCTATCCCCCGAAGCACCCCTTTGCCACTGGAAGGCACCATAGGAGGCATAAATTCCACAACCGTGCTTTGCATGGAAATCCTTCATGCTTGTTAAATCAAACACGCCGCCACTCGTAAAATCTGGCAATGTTTTTATTAACTCTGCTATATCTTCTCCCAAGGAAGAACACGCCGCTTTCTTTATATCTGCAGTGGAAACTGCTGCTGCTAAAGAAAGTGCCATTAAATCATTGGCAGCTATTTTCTGCACCTTGTCAGTAAGCTTACCTGCAACAGCTTGTCTAGCAAACAAACTATCGTTTTGATGAATTAATGTACGCAACCTGCCAGAAAAGTCCAAGACTTCTGCTTCTCCTCTTACAGGAGAAAGGGTCTGAATGAACTCCCCATATGCGTCAAAAAAATTTTCTGCAGACGAACCGTGCACTGCATCCAGCACACGAATAAAGGCCGCAACCATTGGGTCTTTTAAAAGAGGACGATACATGCCTAAAGAGGAAAGCGCCAAGCGCGCTTTTCGAATGGTTTCCATTTTAATACATCCACACCTTTTCTGATTATGCGGCTTTGGGTATTATGCCGTATATACCCATTATTGTAAGCCTACGCTATGTCCCCTGTCAATTACAGAAACCTCCCAAAAAAGCATAGATAAATCCCTTTAAATTCAGATAACCAGTTGCATGATGCTTCAAATAGGGTTATAATATTGATCATATTAATTCGTGTATATTCGTGTGTAATTTTAAGACGGACACCTGTGTCCGTCTTAAATAATTAATAGTGGTGGGGCATATCTCACCATCCAATAAATAGCGAGGGAGGATTTCGATATGCCAAGCGGTGCACAAATTCTTGTAAAAGCGCTTGAATTAGAAAAAACGCATCTCTTATTTGGCTATCCTGGAGCCGTCATCTGCTCTTTCCTTGATGAGGTAGCTTCCTCTGATTTCCTTACCTATCGCTTAGTTCGCCACGAGCAAAATGCAGGGCATGCTGCTAGTGGTTACGCCCGCGCAAGCGGAAAACCCGGCATCTGTTTTGCTACCTCCGGCCCAGGTGCAACCAATTTATTAACTTCCCTGGCCACCGCTTATATGGATTCTATTCCCTTAATTGCAATTACTGGGCAGGTGGAAAGTCGTCTCATTGGCAGCGACGTTTTTCAGGAAGCAGATATTACCGGTGCCGCAGAACCGTTTTGCAAACATAGTTACCAAGTTCGGGATGCTGCCGACTTACCCCGCATTGTGAAGGAAGCCTTTTATATTGCACAGACAGGTCGACAAGGCCCCGTTCTAATTGATATCCCTGTTGATGTCTTTAATCAGAAAGTTAATGATCCCATCTACCCTAAAAAAGTGGAAATTCGAGGATATAAACCTTGTGTTAATGGGCACCCTTTGCAGATTAAACGTGTTGCCGAACAAATACAAAAGGCCAAAAAGCCTGTCATTTGTGCGGGTGGCGGCATTTTTTCCTCTGGCGCTCGTGAGGAATTATTTTCCCTTACCGAAAAATGCAAAATTCCGGTTGTAACCACCATGATGGGCATTGGTGTTTTGCCCGTTGGTTATCCGTTGTTGTTTGGTATGCTTGGGTTATTCGGGCAAAAAATTGCCAACCGTGCCATCCAAGATTGTGATCTACTGATTTTAGCAGGCGCACGTGTGGGAGACCGCGCACTCAATGCACCTAGTAAAATTGCAGCACATACTAGCGTTGTTCATCTTGACATTGACCCTGCCGAAATCGGAAAAAATGTAGAAGCCGATTTGCCTATAGTCGGAGATATCGGTAAAATTTTGAGCGAACTGGCCAAAATTGTACAACCAGGCGACACGGCTGCATGGTGCGCACATTTACATGACCTACAGCAAAAGTCGGTTTCCACAAACAGAATCCCCCCAGAAGGCTTTATTTCTCCACGCAATTTTTTTGAAACGCTTTCTGCTCATTTAAACGAGGATGCACTTCTTGTCTCGGATGTGGGACAAGCCCAAATTTGGGCCGCTAATTATTGTGGCCTCAAAAAAGGACGGTTCCTTACCAGTGGTGGGATGGGGACAATGGGTTATGCACTGCCTGCTGCACTGGGCGCGGCCTGCGCACAACCAAATAAGCAAGTTGTCGCTGTTTGCGGAGATGGTGGCTTCCACATGTCTATGATGGAACTTTCCACCATTAAACAGTATCATCTTGCTGTCAAAATAATTGTCATGCGAAATGATTGCCTTGGTATGGTACATGAAATTCAGGCAAAACGTTTCGGCCGACGATATGTTGCCACAGAATTTGAAGGTGGCGGTCCAAATTACCAGATTTTAGCAGAAGCTTATGGAATTAAAAGTCGAAAAGTGACTTCATCTACAGATATTCCTGCTGCAATCCAAGATTTTCTGGAAACACCGGGGGCATACCTGTTAGAATGCCCGGTCGATCCAGATGAACCTACATTGTGATTGTCCTTATCCGAAAGGAAGTGCAAGCATTGAAATATACTTTATCCGTTTTAGTTGAAAATTGTCCTGGTGTTCTTTCAAAGGTATCCGGTTTATTTTCTCGGCGTGCTTTTAACATTGATAGCTTGGCTGTTGGTGTTACACAGGATCCCACCGTCTCACGTATCACTATTGTGGTAAACGGAGATGACGCTACCACCGAGCAAGTAGAAAAGCAGCTCAATAAATTGGTGGATGTTATCAAAGTAAAAACGTTGCCTCATGGCGGTTACATCAGTAGAGAGCTTATCCTTTTAAAAATTGCCTGCAATGTTTCAAATCGTGGTGAAATCATTCAGATTGCTGATATTTTTCAGGCAAAAATAATTGACGTCACCCACACAACTTTGACTTTAGAATTTTCCGGAATCGTTTCTCGTATTGCTAGCCTAGAAAATATGTTGCAACCTTATGGCATTCGTGAAATTGTTCGTACAGGTACCATTGCTCTTGAAAAAGGGCCCCAAGAAATTTTGATAAATAAAAAATAATCCTTTCTTTTGATAAACTCTATAGGAATATATAAAATTTCTATAGTGCATATAAAATTTTTTACATTAAATGTAATATC
>DOXU01000203.1 GCA_003518885.1 Oscillospiraceae bacterium | reverse complement strand
CATTACAGCAGAGCGAATACGAGAAGAAATCCGTTTGGGAAAGACACTGGATGGCGCTTTAGATGCGGGCTTTGAGCGAAGTTTCGCTGCTATTTTTGACGGGAATGTTACCGTTGTAATTGTCGGACTTATTCTATATTTTCTCGGTTCAGCGTCGGTCAAATCTTTTGGCTATACTCTAGTGGTTGGCGTTGTTTTCAACTTTATAATGGGCATGCTTGCATCTCGTTTGATGTTGAAATCCATTTCGCGGTTTGGCTTTGCCCGCAAAGACACGCTCTATACATGGAGGTCCGCTAAATGAGTGAAAAGGATCAAAACAAAAACCGTAAGGATAATGTGACCCCTTTGTTTGGGCAAAAAAAGGACGCAGAGGAAAAGACAAATGCGAAGGCCAAGGCTCCTGCTTCAAAATCCGCCCCGCACCGGTCCCATGGTGTTGCCCCTACGATTATGGATTTTGATAGTGGAACACGTCAAGAAAAATCAGAAGAGCCTGTTGATGATAGAGCAGGAGAAAAAGGCGAAGTCTATAACGGATTGCATATTGATTTCATCGGTAAAAGATGGATCTTTTATACAATATCCCTTACGATTATTGTAATTGGTATTCTGATTTCCTCAATTTTTGGGGTAAAGCTGGATATCCAGTTCAAAGGTGGCGCCATTATCCAATATTCCTATTCGGGGCAAATAAATCAATCCACAGCGCAATCTGTGGCAAACGCCACCATTAAAGATGGTGATTTTACCGTGCAGACGGATAAAATACCTGCAAATAATTTGCAGGTATTGGTCTTGCAGACGACTAAGTCTTTGACAGATACACAGCAATCATCGCTTTATAAAGCGTTGAATAGCAAGTTTGGGGCCAATTCGGTTAAGAAATATTCTTCTAATGATGTTTCTGCGCAAACAGGAAAGCGCTTTTTCATTCGTAGCGTTGGTGCTGTACTCTTGGCTTCTTTATTGATTGTCTTATATATTTGGGTGCGTTTTCGAAAGATTGGTGGTTTGCCTGCAGGGTTGACCGCCTTTGTGGCATTGGTTCATGATGTGCTAATGGCCTTTGTTGTGTTTTCAATTTTCCGCATCCCAATCAATGATAATTTTATTGCGGTGGTTTTGACAATTTTGGGTTATTCTATTAATGATACCATTGTTGTATATGACCGTATTCGGGAAAACAGAAAATTGTTTGGGCATGCTCTTTCATTCAAGGATACAGTAAATCGCAGCATTAACCAATCTTTTACACGTTCTATTAATACCACATTAGTCACATTCGTTGCCATCGCAACGGTCTGTGCATTTTCTATTGCTTTCCATTTGGACTCTATTCGCAGCTTTGCATTACCGATGATGGTAGGGGTAGTCACGGGCTGCTATTCTACTATTTGTATTGCGGGGCCGCTCTGGGTAAGTTGGGTAACACATCGGGAAAAGAAAGATCCGAACCACAGTTCGCATATGGTAATCCGATAAAATCGAAAATTACCTCAGCGCGCATTTGCGTATATTTCCAATGGCGTGAGCAAGATAAATCTGTCTTCTAATTCATTGTAAACAAAGACATTCTCATTCAATCGTTGTGATTAAGTTTCTTTGGAGGTTTTTATGGAAGTTGGTATTTCTACTGCTTGCCTTTATCCACTAGAAACAGTGCAGGCGCTTTCTTCAGTTTTGGATCAAGGTGCGCGGACAGTGGAGATCTTTGTTAATGCAGATCATGAATATTCAATTCCATATTTAAGGCGAATGCAGGCGGTTTTAACCCGCGCAGATGCCGAGGTTTTCACCGTACATCCGTATACGGCTGCATATGAGTCCCTTATGTTTTTTTCGGATTACACAACGCGATTTGAAGATTCTGTAGAACAGTATCGACGTACGTTTGCGTCCGCAGCATTTTTGGGGGCAAAGGCGGTTGTTTTTCATGGTGCACGTAAGGAAGCCTTGATTTCGATGGAAGAATATTGTGAGCGCTATGGCCGCCTTGCCAGTGTAGCAAGGGAGGAAGGCGTTGTTCTGGCACAAGAAAATGTTTGCCGGTGTAAGAGTGGTTCTATAAAAAATATTACGACAATGCGTCGCCTTTTGGGTGATGAAGTTCGATTTATCTTGGATGTGAAACAGGCGCGGCGTGCTGGTATCCCTGCTCAAAAGATGTGTTCCGCTATGGAAGGTCAAATTGTCGGGATTCATTTAAGCGATAGCGCGCCGGGACATGATTGTTTATTACCTGGTTTTGGTGAGGCCGATTTGCCTGGCTTGCATCGGGAGCTGCAAAAGCAGCGTTTTCGTGGCGTTTTACTGATAGAGGTGTACCGTACGGGATTTTCCGCTATGTCAGAAATGAAAAAAGCGCTTTCTGTTGCACGACTCATTTTTTCGCCTAATAACTACTAAGTAAGTGCATTTGTATAACATTACCGG
Source organism: Oscillospiraceae bacterium (assembly GCA_003518885.1). Lineage (GTDB taxonomy): Bacteria > Bacillota > Clostridia > Oscillospirales > Ethanoligenentaceae > Ethanoligenens. The sequence goes on along the minus strand of DOXU01000203.1, from coordinate 6,088 downwards.
TTTTATGTGGACATTGTGGACACATTTCGATGTGGCTCGTTCGATAAAAATCGACAAAAAACGCTTTATTTTCTCCGAATGGTGGAGAAAATGCTCATATTACACAAATAAATCACAAATTTTTTGTGAATAGCAGATACTCCAACTGACAAAATTTGCTTTTTTTCTCAAGGATCTAATCGTATAATTATTGTTATACAGAGAGGAAAACACGAAGGTTATTACACGTTTGGGGGATTTACTGCATGGATGAGCAAAAGCAAATGACACTTATGAATGAAAATGGTCGGAAGATTGGTCTGTTGCATTATGATTTGATTTCAAGGGCAATGGACTGCGCCACGGGAACAACGTATGGAATTCGTGTGGTGTTAAACAACGAAGATGGAACCGTATCCTCATGCAAGGTAGAAGATATCAGCACGATTCCAGGGCAAGTCGAAAAACTTTTAGTGTCGCTTGTCAAAAACACGGTGACGCCTATCACACTATTAGATGTGGTGGAAGATTATCTCGCATGTATTTAGCTAGCTATCTCCGCTGACTGTGTGAAAGGCGTTTTATGGGAGGAAATGAGATACATGAAATGCCCTTTTTGCGGATATCCGGAGAGCAAAGTGGTAGATTCTAGACCCACGGATGAAGGCGAGAGAATCCGTCGCAGACGCGAATGCATGCGTTGCCAAAAGCGATTTACCACTTATGAGATGACAGAGAATCTTCCGTTAGTCGTGATTAAGAACGATAATTCCAGGCAGGCGTTTGATCGACGAAAAGTTTTGGGCGGAATGTTGCGTGCTTGTGAAAAACGCCCAGTTCCTTTTGCTGTGCTGGAAAAAGCAACGGATGAGATTGAAAGTGCCCTTCAAAATGGGCTTGAACGTGAAGTTACTTCCAAAAAAATTGGCGAGTTGGCTATGGATAAGCTCAAAAGCATCGATGAGGTTGCTTATGTGCGCTTTGCATCAGTCTATCGACAGTTTCTAGATATTAACACCTTTTTGGAAGAGTTAAATCATCTCCTTGGAGATCATTCTGACTCTAAATAATGATGATGAACTGCAGATCAAAACGCGGGGTATTAGCCCCGCGTTTTGTGCCCTCTTTTTACTTTTAAAAGATGTTCTCCCAATCGATTTTTTCGGCATTTCGTAGGTGGCGGAATTGTACTTTTAGCACTTGACATTCACTTTTGAAATCGGTGGGGTTATCGCTATGCACATAAATGGGTAGACGGGCAGATGCTTCATTAATGGGGTCTAATTCGTTATGGTGGACCATCATGGAAAGCCATTTTTTGCTTTGGTTCCATTTTTTTAAGAAGGAGTCAATCTTCTGCTTCGTCTGTTGCGAATCGCCTTCTTTTTCATAAGTAAGGCAAATGTCTTGTACGGATTGCACCATCTGTTTGGAGTTTCTGCTGAGATACACTTGGCCGATAATGATGACGATAATAATGGCAGATAACAGGCAGGCAACAACCTTTAATTTATTCAAGGGATTTCTCCTTTCTCTCCGATCAACTTGCAGCCTGGTTATCGGCGAGTGCAGGATTGTCTTTTTTTACAATTAGTGTTTTGTCTAGATTATCAACCGTCATTAAAAAGACATCGGAAATACGAACCTCTTGTGAGGAAAGGGTTGCATTTAGCCAATCCATATCTTTCCCGGCCGCCTGGAGAGAATCTAAGAAAAGCTTTCCGTCACAGATTAGAGTAGTGGGTAATCCGCCGGAAGCAGGACATTTTACGCCAAGCATTTCGGCAGTTACGGGTGTTTTGGCCTTTGTGGGGAAGACGCTAAGTTGCCCATTGGTTTCCATAACGGCAATGGCGACTTCATCAATCCCCATATATCCACAAAGACGTAATTCTTCCATCAGGTCGTCCAAGGTAAAACGCAGCCTGCGCATTTCGGCTTGATTAATTTGCCCGTCTTGTATTAAAATGCTGGGGCGTCCCGTAACAACGCGCCGTAAACGGCTACTAATAAGGGTGAGGCCCGAAAGGGCGATTTCACAAGAAATTAGAGTAAGAATGGGAATGATTCCATTTGAAAGTGGAATGGCTGGGTCCTGCATGGGGACAGAGGCAAGATCAGATATCAGAATGGCAACCACCAATTCTGATGGTTGCAGTTCACCAATTTGTCGCTTGCCCATTATCCGTACGGCAGTGATAACAACAATGTACAGGATTAATGTGCGAACAAGTGCAATTCCCATGAAAAACCTCCTGATCTGCAATCTCCGCTAATGAGTAAAAGATAGGTTTATTTTTTCCCATTTTTATGTCGTTATTCATCTTTATGGAGATACATTGAAAGTGTATACAGTACATGATACAATAAATGCAAAGAGGTTCGGATTTTAATTGATTTTAAGATAGAATATTTGGAAAGAACGGTTTAAAAAATGAGAAGAGCAGTCGTGAATCTAGGTTCCAATACTATGCGTATGGAAATATATGACGAAGTTAAAGGTAAAATGAAACATATCGTCAGCGCGAAAGATGTAGTAGGCTTGATTAGTTATACAGAAAAAGGGATCCTCAGTGAGGAAGGAATGCTCCGAATGGTGGATGCATTGTGTGGATTTCGTGAAACAGCAGACGCCCTAAATGTAGAACATATTTGTTGCTTTGCAACAGCAGGTTTGCGCGCAGTAAAAAATGCGGATGAGGCTGTTCAGTTGGCGGAAGAACGCACGGGTATTGTCATTCAAGTGATTAGCGGGGAAGAAGAGGCGCAACTTGATTTTGTGGGCGCACATATTCCAGATGATGTGACAGATGGCTTGGTAGTGGATATGGGCGGTGGCAGTACAGAAATCGTGCATTTTTCAGGAGCGAAGAGCAAAGAGTTTATTAGTTTGCCATATGGAAGTTTATATCTTTACAAACGCTTTGTGAAAAACATCATCCCTACTTCTGGGGAACTACAAAAAATAAAAAAATATGTAGATCATCAACTGGGAAAAATAGAGTGGCTGCAGGATGTAAAAGGGCATATCTGTCTAATTGGGGGAACCGGGCGCGCTATTGTTCGTTTGCATCGTGATTTATATAAAAGACCAGCGGAGCCATTAGATATGTATACTTTTCCTTCGCCGGATATAAAAAATATGGAAAATTGGGTAATGGCCCATAAAAAAATGGGAGCGAAACGGGTGTTGCGTGTCGCTCCAGAACGCATTCATACGATTTTACCAGGCCTTGCGGCAATTGGAAGGTTGATTGTTCACACAGGGTCAGCCAGCGTTTCATTGAGTAGCGGTGGCGTCAGAGAAGGATACATCAGGAAAACGGCACAAAAAGATAAGACATAATGAGGTGAAGGAGAATGCCCACGATCTATATTAACCGCGAGCTTTCATGGTTAAAATTTAATGAGCGTGTATTAGAAGAAGCGGGTGATGAATCTGTCCCGCTTTATGAGCGCCTGCGTTTTTTATCCATTTTTTCATCTAATTTGGACGAATTCTATATGGTTCGTGTGGGAAGTTTATATGATCAATCTTTGCTGGACAAGGACACTGTGGATAGTAAGACAGGGATGAGTCCGCAAGAACAGATCGATGCAGTGAATGAGGCGGTTCATGCACTTTATCCTAAGCGCGACGTAGCCTATTCTACGATTCTAAAAAAAATTGGTGCATTCTATCATGCTGCATTTAAGGAATTAGATGGTGGAGATAAGCGTGTAGCGCAAGCATACTTTGAGATGGAAGTTCTACCCCTTTTGAGCCCGCAAATCGTGGACTCGAGGCATCCCTTCCCTCATCTTGAAAATAAATGCATCTATGTTGGTGTGCGGCTTAAATATAAATCGGGCAAGCTTTTTGGCATTATCCCTTTGCCACGAGAGGTGGATAGATTATATTTTCTGCCAGATTCAAAAAAATTTCTTCTTACTGAGGAAATCATTTTGCACTTTGCGGATGCAGTCTTTAATATTTATGAGGTTGAGGCAAAAGCTCTTTTCCGTGTAACGCGTAATGCCGATATCGATGTGCAAGAAAGTATTTTTGATGAAGATGTAGATTATCGGAACTATATGCAGGAGATCATTAAGAAGAGAGGAAAACTTGCCCCTGTTCGTGTGGAGACAAATACAAATCATGACCAAGAACTCCTTTCTTTTTTCCTTTCTAAGTTAGATTTGCGTAGCAGTCAATGCTTTGTTACCTCTGCACCGCTTGATTTCGGGTTTATTTCCAATTTAGAAGATCAAATCAACGGTGAACAGCGGGCCAAATTAATGTACTATCCGCTTCGTCCACAGTGGCCGGGTAGTTTGCCCCAGCATGGTAAAATGATGGATTTGATTAAGCAACGGGATCTTTTGTTATCTTATCCGTTTGAAAGTATGCGTCCCCTTATTGAACTATTGCGTGAAGCAGCAGAAGACAGTCGCACAGTTTCAATTAAAATGACATTATATCGTTTGGGTAGACAATCACAGATTGTGCACAATTTATGTGCAGCTGCAGAGAACGGGAAAGATGTTACGGTTTTGATTGAACTGCGTGCTCGATTCGATGAACAGAATAATATTAATTGGTCTCGCGTGTTAGAGGATGCAGGCTGCAAAGTTATTTATGGAATTGATGATTTTAAAGTGCATGGTAAACTTCTTTTGATCACGAGAAAGCAGGGACATGGTGTAGAATATATCACCAATGTTGCAACAGGGAATTACAATGAGCAAACAGCAAAATTATATGTGGATTTATCTCTGCTTACTGCTAACCGCGCCATTGGAGAGGATGCCAGTACATTTTTCCATAATATTAGCATTGGAAACTTAAACGGAAAATATCGCTATTTATTGGTGGCACCATCCTCCTTGAAAAGCGGTCTTCTCTCTCTTATTGATCAGGAGAAGCAAAAAGCCGAGAATGGACAACCGACTCATATTATTGCCAAGATGAATAGTTTGACAGATAAAGATATTATTGATCATTTAATTGAAGCATCTCAATCTGGGGTAAAAATCGATTTGATTGTTCGGGGTATTTGTTGTTTGCGGCCGGGTGTACCGGGGCAAACAGAAAATATTTGTGTGCGCAGTATTGTGGGACGTTTTTTGGAGCATTCGCGCATTTTCGCTTTTGGTGAAGGGATTAATGCCAAAATTTATATTTCATCGGCGGATTGGATGACACGAAACACAGAACGACGTGTGGAAATTGCTGCACCGGTGGTCAGTCATTATATCACGGGACGTTTAGCAGGGATGTTAGATATTTTGCTGCGTGACAACGTAAAAGCACGCCAGCTTCAACCGGATGGAACGTATGCACGTGTTGAAAGAGAAGGAGAGGAGCTGAACAGCCAGATGTATTTTTATCGGATGGCCTATCGTGCATCCAATCAAATAAGTGAGGGACCAAAACATCTTCCCTTTTTCAATTGGTTTTCCCGGTTTCGTCGAAAGAAATAGGGGATAGAGTGCTACTTATGGCCCTTGATTAGGGTTGCTTTTGTTATAATATGAGAAATATGGTATAATCGAAGATAAGAGTAAACGTGTGTCGAGGTGCAAAATGAATATATTTGAGCATATCTTTGGTTCTCACTCTAAACAAGAGTTGAAGAAAATTCGGCCGATCATTCAATCTGTGACGGCATTAGAAGATACTTATCGGGAAAAGACAGATGCACAGCTCAAAAGCACGGTCCCCGAATTGAAAGATAAATTAAAAAATGGTGCCTCACTTGACGATATTCTTCCAGATGCTTTCGCCCTTACTAGGGAGGCAGCGGATAGAGTATTGGGAATGCGTCATTTTCCAGTACAATTGGTCGGCGGTTTGGTCCTTCATCAGGGTCGAATTGCAGAAATGAAAACAGGTGAAGGAAAGACTTTGGTTGCAACTCTTCCAGCCGTTTTAAATGCGTTGGAAGGCAAAGGTGTCCACATTGTCACAGTGAACGATTATTTAGCAAAACGTGACAGCGAATGGATGGGCAAACTCTATCGCTTTTTGGGCCTTTCTGTGGGGCTAATTACACATGATTTGTCTGGAGACGAACGTCGTGCCGCTTATGCAGCAGATATTACCTACGCTACCAACAATGAATTAGGG
>DOXU01000085.1 GCA_003518885.1 Oscillospiraceae bacterium | reverse complement strand
GCCATCAACTGATCCGCTGGATAAACAGCATTGACCAAGCCAACGGACAGTGCTTCTGGAGCCTTTACATTCCGACAAGAATATAACAGTTCCTTTGCCTTGCCCACGCCAATAGTACGTGCAAGACGCTGTGTGCCACCGAAACCGGCTGTGATTCCCAAACCAACTTCTGGCTGACCAAACATTGCATTTTCAGATGCCAAACGAATATCACAGCTCAGTGACAGTTCACAACCGCCACCCAACGCAAATCCATTGACTGCTGCAATAATTGGGATCGGGAAAGATTCAATCTTCCTGAAGACTTCATTGCCTTTTGCACTGAAAGTCTGCCCTTCTGCTCTGGTCTTCGTGCTCATCTCAGCAATATCAGCACCAGCGACAAAAGATTTCTGGCCTGCGCCCGTGACGATCAGGCAACGAGTTTTATCAAGAGGTACGCTGTCAAAGACAGCCTCCAAATCGGAAAGCACCTGTGTATTTAAAGCATTCAACGCTTTTTCGCGGTCGATTGTAACAATACCGACAAAACCGTCCTGCTCATAGCGAACAAAACCCATAATCCAACGCCTCCTCGTTTTATGTTTAGAAAGCTATAATGATTAGCCTTCGCGACGAACGATAGCGGAAACGCCCATGCCACCGCCGACGCAAAGGGATGCAAGACCGACTTCGAGATCACGTTTCTGCATCTCATAAAGCAAAGTGACGAGAATACGAGCGCCAGAGCAACCAACTGGATGGCCCAAAGCAATTGCACCACCGTTAACATTGGTGATATCCATGTTCACATCCAAATCACGTGCGCAAGCAATGGCCTGTGCAGCGAAAGCTTCATTCAATTCGAGAAGCTGGAAGTCTTTGATGGTCATGCCAGTTCTCTTCATCAGTTTTCTGGTTGCAGCAATTGGGCCAAGACCCATGTATGCTGGATCAACGCCTGCAGAAATACCGTCAACCCATGTTGCCATTGGTTTAACGCCAAGTTCTTTAGCTTTGGATTCAGTCATCAAGACCATAGCAGAAGCACCATCATTGATACCAGAAGCGTTTGCAGCTGTAACTGTGCCGCCTTCTTTAAATGCTGGTTTCAATTTGGAGATACCTTCTGCGGTCACGCCTGCACGGATGCCTTCATCTGTAACAAAGTCGACCATCTGTTTTTTAATTTTAACAGGAACTGGGACGATTTCATCTTTGAATTTACCAGCTTTTGTTGCTGCTTCAGCCTTCTGCTGACTAATGGCAGCAAACTGATCCTGCTCTTCACGGGTAATACCGTATTTAGCAGCGATGTTTTCAGCTGTGATACCCATGTGATAGTGATGGAAGGAATCAACCAAACCGTCATTCAGCATGGAATCAACCAGTGCGCCGTCGCCTAAACGATAACCGAAACGACCGTTTTTAACCAAGTAAGGTGCACCGGACATGCTCTCAGCACCACCGACTACTACGATTTCAGCCTGACCGGCATTAATCAATGCAGCACCTGTATTAACACTCTTTAAAGCGGAACCGCAGAGGTTATTCAGTGTGAAAGCAGGCACTTCAACAGGAATTCCTGCATTAACAGAAGCCTGACGAGCCATGTTCTGGCCAAGTCCTGCCTGATACACACAGCCCATGATAACTTCGTCAACCTTGTCGGCTGGCACGTTTGCACGGCGAAGTGCCTCTTTAATAACGATGGTAGCCATTACTGGAGTTGCGGTCTTAGAAAGGCCGCCACCCATTTTACCGATTGCAGTACGGCAAGCGCCTGCGATAACAATTTTCTCAGCCATGATTTTTCCTCCTAAGTTCTATTTCTTCTTTTAAATATTGATTGATTAATTCCTTTGGTTGTTCCTCTCTGCCTCCTTCTGTTGAAATCCTCTTCTTTGTTTTCTCCTTGTTAAATATATCACAATTTTGCTTTTACTGCAATAGAATTTGCTAATAAAATAGTGTGTTTTTCCTATTTTTTTGCTACCAACCTCCGATAAAATATGCTATAATAATGGAAGAAAATTTTTTGTTGATAATTTCAACTTATCGATAACAATAATTTTTTAGGCTGGTAGACCACGGATGCAACATTTTAAGTGTTTATTTGCCCTTCCTTACAAAATTTATTCCCGTTTACTTTTTTTTACCCATTTTGTATAGGCATACTATACATATTATTGTAGTCACAAGGCGGAAAAAATAACGATATATTAGAATATTATATGTATTTCCTTTATCCCTATTTGTCACTATTGAGCTTTTTTGGGAAAAAGCGTATTATTGACGTTGGAATACATTATTATTAATTATTTGAATATCTGAAAAAATATTCGAAATGGAGGATACGAACATTGGCTGTTAAATTTTTAACCGCAAAAGAAGCTGCTGAATTAGTTCCTGATAATGCAACTCTCGCCAGTAATGGTTTCTTAGGTGGAGGCTTCGCCGAAGAATTGGTTGTTGAACTTGAAAATCGTTTTTTAGCATCGGGAAAACCACGTGATCTCACATTGGAGTTTAGTGCGGCCCCAGGTGGCGGAACCGAACACGGATTCAATCACCTTGCCCATGAGGGTTTGGTCAAAAAAGTCTTTGGCGCACACTTTGGTGTTGCCCCAAAATTGTATCAAATGATTCTCGACAACAAAATTATTGCCTATGATCTCCCAATGGGGGTCATGGCTTCCTTGTTCCGTGAAATGGGCGCAAAACGCCCCGGTATTATTTCTAACGTCGGTATTGGCACATTTATTGATCCACGTCTTGAAGGTGGAAAGATGAATGAAAAAACCAAACCGGAAAAAGATTACATCAAACTTATAAACGTTAAAGATAAGGACTATCTTTTCTTTGAGGCAATTCCGGTAGATTATGCCTTTATAGGGGCAACTTATGCCGATGAAAAAGGGAATATTTCCATTGAAAAGGAAGTATCACGCCTTGATTCTTTAGCCATCGCCCAAGCGTGTAAAGCCAACGGTGGTAAAGTCATTGTTCAAGTACATGACGTTGTAAAGAGTGGGGATTTGGATCCAATGAAAGTTGAATTGGCCTCTACTCTCGTTGACTACGTCGTTGTTGCCAGCGATGACAAATATCGCAAACAGACGGTTGCCACTCAGTATAACCCTGGTTTGTCTGGCGAACATAGAATGCCTGCAGGATCTGTTGCTCCACAGCCTTTGACAGCTAAAAAAATTATTGGCCGTCGTGGTGCCATGGAGTTAAGAAATGGCAGTATCGTCAATCTGGGCGTTGGCATCCCTGAATATGTCTCTCTTGTCGCTATTGAAGAAGGCATTATTAATGGCTGCACCATGACAGTGGAAGACGGTATATTTGGTGGCGGCCCACAAAGTGGTCTTGACTTTGGCTCTTCTCTGAATCCAGAAAGCATGATCCCAATGCCTGATATGCTGAACTTTTATGATGGTGGTGGGTTGAATCAATGCTTCCTCGGCTTTGCTGAGTTAGATGGTTCAGGCAATGTCAATGTCTCAAAATTTGGTCCCGTACTTCCGGGCTGCGGCGGATTTATTGATATTAGCCAAAACACCAAAGAAGTTTATTTCTGCGGTACCTTTACAGCTGCCGGGCTGAAAATTGAAGCCAAAGATGGCGAATTACATATCTTGCAAGAAGGTAAAGTCGATAAGATTTGCAAGGCTGTTGAACAAATTTCCTTCAGTGCAAAAACGGCAATTTCTAACGGCGACACAGTTTTGTACATTACAGAGCGTGCTGTCTTCAAATTGACAGACAAAGGCATTGAATTAATCGAAATCGCCCCAGGTGTCGATTTAGAAAAAGACGTGTTGGCACATATGCCAATCCGCCCGATTATCTCTAAAAATCTGAAAAAAATGGATGCCCGTATTTTCACCGATGAAAAAATGGGATTGAAGCAATAATTCATATTCCTTCATGGCATCTTTTTAAAGAGCTGGTTTTTCCAGCTCTTTTTTATTTCAAAAAAGACAAAAGGAGGCATTTACACTACTGTAAATGCCTCCTTTTACTCTTAATAAGTAATAAAATATGCATTCTGTCTGTTTAGTCAAAGGGCTATTTAAACTTCAATGCTGTATGAGCAAAGGTAGATGTAAGCTCTTCTTCCAAAATCTCATTTATTTGAATCGCACAAAGGCGAGCCTGACAACTCCCCATTCCTGCTCGCACGCGCCGTTTAATTCCATCAATTGTACGTGCCCCTACAGGCCGACGAATCGCCTCTCGTATTTCCCATCTTGTAACACCTTCACATTGGCAGACAATCACCTCATCTCCCGGATGTTCTGTACATATTCTTCGTTTCTGCTTCTCGCGCATTCCTTCAAAGGTCGGTATAGAATGATGAAATGGCTGAAAATCCATTTTACATGTAGCATGAAGTCGTTCGGAAACCTGTCTAGCGAGATCCAAAGCAATGGCTGGCGCCGCAGTAAGTCCTGGAGACTCTACCCCCAGTGCATTAAAAAAGAATGGGGCATCCGGTGCCTCCCCCAGAATGAAATCATTTTGATTGCAATGCGCCCGAACACCAGCGAAAGATTTGATGGCATCTTGCAGAGGAAGCTCCTCCCAAATCTTTTTACCTGAGGAAAAAACTTTCTTTAAACCCTCCACAGTGGTTCTCGTATCATCACGATTCATGATATCTTCAGCAGTAGGACCAACTAAAACCGTACCATCCACCGTCGGAGATATTACAGTTCCCTTCCCCATATGAGTGGGTAATTGAAAAATCGAAGCATGAAATTGTTTCGCGTATTTTTTGTCCAACAGATAGTATTGTCCCCGCCGCGGCAAGATCTCATATCGAACGGCGGAAACCTGGTTATTAAAGGTATCGGTATATACTCCAGCGCAATTCAATACCGCTTTAGCTCGAAAAGTGCCTATCGTACTCTTTACAATCCACTTGCTTTCTTCGCGTTTGATGCCGAAAACTTCCGCATTTCGGTGAAATACCACGCCATTTTCCGCCGCATTTTCCGCATTTGCAATAGTAAATTTAAAGGGAGAAAGGATGCCACTCTGTTTAGACAAAAGAGCTGCAACCGTTTTTTTGCTAACATGAGGCTCCCTACGATTGATTTCATCTCGTCCAATAATCGATAGCCCCGTAACCCCATTTCGGATTCCCTGTTGGCGCAAAGCTTCTAACTGTGGAACATCTTTTTCAGAAAAGGCAAGAACCAAGGAGGTATTCCATCGTAGTGGCACATCTAACTCCTTGCACAGCCTTCCAAACATTCGATTTCCTCGCACGTTGTAACGCGCTTTTAATGTTCCCGGTTTTGCATCATACCCACCGTGTATGATAGCTGTGTTCGCCTTACTTTGTCCACTGCAGATATCCGTCTCTTTTTCCATTAAAACAACATTCAAATTGAATTTAGAAAGTTCCCGAGCTGCAGAACATCCAATAATCCCACCGCCAACAATTAATACATCTACATCTATCATTTTGCAATACCAATCCTTCACTTTTACAAATTCTCTATATACTCTTCTTACAAAAGTAAATCCTGGCTTGACCACACTGCACTATTCAGTTTTTATATCATGGACCTTGCCATTATAACCTATTTCATCTGAGAAATTTCCACCGCGGCACCTTTATCTGTTTAAATAATGATGCTATAT
>DOXU01000260.1 GCA_003518885.1 Oscillospiraceae bacterium | reverse complement strand
GGTCTTCACCGACGACGATCAAAATCCGCTTGCCGTTCTCAACATGAGTGCGAATCGAGCGGGTCGGTTCGCCGGAACCGATATAGCTTCCATCCGGCCAATCCTTTTTTGCTTTCACGGCAATCCCATATGACCTCTTTGCATAAAGACGTGTGAAAAACAGATTAGGCCCATCGTAAATGGGATATTGAGTCGCCATGACGAGATGTTTGGCTTTAATCACAATATCGTTTTCACAATAAACTTTTTTAATGTCTCCATCCTCCACCTTGATGGCCTTGGTATCACAATAAATCTTAGCCCCTTTTAATACGGCTTCCTTAGCGAGAGCCTGTGCATAACGGATAGGATGGACAACAGCTTGATGCTTAAACCCCAGCATTCCGAAGTTATCAGGCGGAAATTCCGGCTTTTCAATATACTCTGCATCGATTTCAAGCTCTTTGGCAACTTCGTATTCACGCCGAACCATATCCCGGTCATTTTCGGAAGAGGCAAATATATAGGCCGTGTTTTCGGCAAGCTGGCAGTCAATTCTACCCTGCTTGACCTGTTCCTTTACGAAGTCCAGTGCACCAGCCTGCGATTCAGCATAGAGCTTCGCAAAATTCATTCCATGCTCGTCCGCAATTTTACTGTAGATAATGTTATGCTGAATGGTGATTTTTCCAGTTGTATTGCCCGTGGTGCCATCGCCCAGTTCACCCGCCTCTATAAGAACCGGCTTTTCCCCTTTCAGTGCAAGGCAGTAGGCGCAGGTAATTCCCGTAATTCCGCCGCCAATAATTAAAATGTCAGTTTCAAGACTTTTATCGAGCCGCGGATAATGTTCCTTCTGGGCAGTTTTATTCCAATAAGATATTGTATTTTCATTCATTTTTTCACGCTCCTTCTAATTCATACTTATTATGGTCTGCACTGTAAGAAAAATGTAAGGTAATCCCTAAAAATCCATATTATAGATAAAAATATTTACAGAACACTAAAAAATATAACTTTGTTAAAAGAGCATTAGAATCATCAGATTATCAAGCCCGGGAATTTTGGGAACGGACCAAATAAAATTTCATAGTATAAGAAAAAAGAGAGTGAAGTGAATAAGAGACATGACAAACTATGACCGTGCATCCGCTGTAAAATACGCTCACAAGTGGGCATTTGAAAGGAATCCTCGCTTCTACAACTATGATGAAATTGGTGGAGATTGTACAAATTTTGCTTCCCAGTGCCTATGGGCGGGGAGCAACGTTATGAACTATACACCGACTTCGGGCTGGTATTATATTAATGCAAATCAAAAGTCTCCAGCGTGGACCGGCGTTGAGTATTTTTACAATTTTCTGACACGCCGTACGAACACCGTTGGGCCAAAAGCCGTAGAATGTGAAATTTATGAACTGCAGCCGGGTGACATTGTACAGTTATCCTTTCAGGGTTACAGATTTGAGCATAGTCCCGTTGTTGTTGGCGTCTCAGAGCCGTTTGACCCAGCTCACATCTTGATCGCTGCACACAGCTACGACACAGACAATCGCCCCATATCCACTTATAAATATGTTAGGATTCGGTTTCTTCATATTGAAGGTGTTATATAAGTGACAATGTTATTTTACGATGATTCCATCCTTCAAAAGTCATAATATTGTCTTGTTTTTTGAGGGCATTATTATCATATATTTTATTTGCAAAATTTACCTAGACTATTCTGAAGGGTCCTTGATCGTTTATAATGATAAAAACAGACTAACACATTGTTAATCTGTTTTTTAGTATTTATTTCTTCTTTCCGGACTGCTATAATTTAGTGAATCTAAAAAGCCAATTAACAATTGAAAAAGAGGAATACACTGCCATGAAACACAAAAAGCCCACAATTACGTTCATAGAGAATGACAGCCCTATCATACAAAATAGTATCCCTGTAAAAATGCTCATTGTTTGTTCTTTTTCATGCATTTTTGGTATTGTCCTGATGGCGGCGCTGTCTCACTACCTATTGATGGCGGTCTTCATCTGTATCACCATATGTCTATGCATTACCTCTCCACAATTTGCAGCGGGTAAAATCAGTATAGAAACAGCGTGTCTGGCTCCAATGTTACTTCTATGCTTTTTATATACGCCCCTCAGTTGGTTCACTTTTGATGGTTTGTTAGGTTGTACACCATATCTTTCCATCCTGTTCATTACGATAATTGTCCTTACATACTACCACAGGTTTCAAATCATTATTCTTTCCCTGTATGGGATACTGATGCTGGGGCTTACAATTTACTGGCTGATAACGTGGCCTGGGGTAAGGAATATAGAACAGATCAGCAACATTCTTATAGCATATGTGTTTACTGTCACATTGAATGTTCTTATCATAGAAGCCATCAAGCGTAAGAACTTAGATATTAACAAGCATATAACAGACCTCTCTCTGCGAGATGATCTGACCGGACTGCTGAATCGTCGGGCAGTCACGCAAGTTTTCGACAAATTGGAAGGGAAGTTTAAAAAAGAAGGTACTGAATATGCAGTCGTTATGATGGATGTTAATAAATTTAAAAGCATCAATGATATTTATGGACATACTCTGGGCGATTCAGTACTTAAAAATATGGCGACCTCCATTAAGAACAGTATTCGTCCTGAGGATTACGCTTTTCGTTTTGGCCGGGACGAATTTTTATTTTTATTCCCTAGTGTGAATAAACGAACCGCTCTTGAAATATGTGAACGTATTGAAGCTGACCTACAAAACATACAGGGATATGCATTTCCATTAACCGTTAGTAAGGGATGTGCGTTACGATCGGAAAGCACAAGTGCTACAGAGACGTTGGACTTAGCTGATCAACTCATGTATAAATCCAAGAGAAGCAAGAACACTGATGAAAATTTAATCAAAGGAAGTACAGCGAGGTAAATTTCAGGAATAAATCCAATTTACAAATTGCTTTTTATGACTCCTTAGAGGCTTTTTGACCCTTTTCACTTTTGTCTCGAACGAGTTGAATAAAATAGGCAAAGTATGCACTCATATTGGGCGTACGGTCATCCCAATATGGACCAGTCAAACGTTCCGGATGAAATTGGGTCCCTAAAATAAGTCCGGATTCATGTTCATATGCCTCGATGATTCCATCTGGGGAAAAAGCAGTTGCTTTTAATCCGCGGCCAAGTTTTCTCACTGCCTGATGATGGGTACTGTTCACATTAAATTCTGTTCCAAATAGTTGCGAAAGTACTGACCCTTCGCAGACATGGACAGGGTGTCGTAATTGGGGATCCATATGGTAAAGCCC
>DOXU01000273.1 GCA_003518885.1 Oscillospiraceae bacterium | reverse complement strand
AATAATCTTGAAAAGCGTCCGGTTGCTGGCGTGGATTACGCAGTAATGCAGCAGGATGAAGTGTTGCCATCATCCAAATATGTCCCCTTTTGAACCATTGCCCGTGTTCTTTGGTAATTTTTAAATCGGGCTTCATCAATTTCATCCCGGCAATCCGACCCAGACAAACAATAATTTTGGGGGAAATCCGCCTTGTCTGCTCACGCAACCAATTCAAGCAAGCCGCTTGCTCTTCTGGTAATGGATCGCGATTTTTAGGTGGACGGCATTTTACAATATTCGCGATATAAATACGTTTTCTATCCAGCCCCACTGCAAGTAGCATTTTATCCAACAATTGTCCCGCTCTTCCTACAAATGGTTCTCCTCGCAGATCCTCCTGTTGGCCCGGTCCTTCTCCAATAAACATCACCTCTGCCTGTGGATCTCCTACACCAAAAACAACATGTGTACGCTCTGCAGCCAGCCCACAGGCCGTACATGCTTTACATTCAGCCTCTAGATCTTCCCAACTTTGTGGCATTTTCTCATCTCCCCTTTTTTAAATTCTTCAATTTATTATAGCATATCCATCCAAAGGATTTTCCTAAGGGTTTTCGTATTCACGTTGATTTATGGATGACTTTGGTTTATACTTAAGGATGGATTGATACATAATAAAAGATAATTATTTCAGTGCGGAGGTATCGGCAATGTTCGAAAACATGATTAAACAACTCAAATCCGGTGAAAAACGGAAATTGGTTTTCACAGAAGGAACTGACCCACGCATTCTGGAGGCCACCAGCCGCCTTTTAAAAGACGGAATTCTGACCCCAATCTTATTAGGTAAGGCTAACGACGTAAAAGCGGCTGCAAAAGCAGGCGGATTCACCATCGACGGTGCTGAGATTGTTGATCCAACAACCTATGCTCGTTTTAATGAGATGGTCGCCAAAATGGTCGAGCTGCGTAAAGGAAAAATGACAGAAGACGATTGCAAAAAAGCCCTGCAAAAGTCCAACTACTTCGGTACCATGCTGGTTAAAATTGGTGCGGCAGACGGCTTGCTTGGTGGCGCAACTTACTCTACTGCAGATACTGTCCGTCCAGCATTGCAGTTGATTAAAACAAAACCTGGCAACAAAATTGTGTCCAGCTGCTTTATTTTGCACCGTGAAACCGCCAAAGGTGAAGATGAATTCTACGCTATGGGCGACTGTGCAATCAACATCATGCCAGAAGAAGACGATCTACTCGAGATTGCAACCGAAACGGTCAATACGGCCCGCGTTTTCGGCATGGATCCCAAAGTAGCGATGCTTTCTTACAGCACAATGGGTTCTGGTAAAGGCGAGAGCGTAGATAAAATGCATAACGCTGCTGCCCGTTTAAAAGAAGCTAAACCAGGCTTCCCAGTTGATGGCGAATTCCAATTTGACGCCGCCTTTTCTCCGGCTGTTGCTAAAACAAAGGCCCCAACTTCCCCAGTAGCTGGCAAAGCGAATACCTTTATTTTCCCGGATATCAATGCGGGTAATATCGGTTATAAAATTGCACAACGTCTTGGCGGATTTGAAGCGTTTGGCCCAATTTTGCAGGGACTCAATGCCCCAATCAACGACCTTTCTCGTGGCTGCAATGCAGACGAAGTCTATAAAATGTCCATCATTACTGCTGCCTTGAAATAAACTGCATCCAAAGGGTGAAACTCCATGCCAAAAATAACTGTACCTGTTGAAATATTGGCTCGTCATGTCCGTCTTTCATCTAAAGGATTGAGGACGCTCTTCGGTGAAGATTATCAATTGACACCCAAAAAGCCATTTTCCCAACCGGCGTCATTTATTGCAGAGGAATGTCTGCATATTGATGGCCCGCGCAGCGCATTTGACAATGTTACCATTATTGGCCCCCTCTCCAATGCAACGCAAGCTATTCTCTCTAGAAGTGATGCATTGGCGCTTGGCCTGGAAGAACTTCCGGTATGTTTGCCTGGCAAATCTGGAGGAGGCAACATCAAATTGGTTGGCCCAAAAGGTGCTCTTCTTCTAAAAGATGGGACTGCTGTCTCAAAACGGTTGTTATTCGTGAATGCAAAGGATGCAACCAAACTGCATTTGGAAGATGAGCAAGTTATTTCTGCGCAGGTGAACGGCCCGCGCGGCTTAACTTTCCACGATGTCCATGTTTTTATAGGTGAAGACTTTCGCACGATCCTTTATATCAATATGGATGACGCCAACGCTGCCGGTCTAGGCTCCTCTGCAGAAGCGGAGCTGCTGATTTAAAGCATCTATCTTTGGTAAAAGAAAAAGCACCGACAGCCTATAATTGCTGTGGGTGCTTTCCTTTTTAAATTTTAGGTGTTTCAAAATCGGTTTCAATTACCCGTGTGCAACTTGGTGGAGAGTATAACCAACGGTCAATATGCCCTGAAGAAATATAATAACTTGGTGTTTTAACCTGATATGTTGCATCAAATGCATCCACAATGATCAGTTTTACTTTCATCTTCTCTGGAATAATGTTTTTAATGAAAACACTGGCACTTTGACCTGGTCTTACATCTTCTCTTGGTTCGGCAAGCCCTGCTAAATTCGGTGTTAACTCCACAAAGATCCCATAGCTTTCCTGGGAACGTACGATGCCGGCAACCGTTTCTCCGGGTGAAAAATGTGCGGCATTCTCTTCCCATGTGCCTAACAGTTCTTTGTGCGAAAGACTAATACGCCGTTTACTTTCAAACGCTTTGACAACCGCTTTGATATCTTGCCCTACACAAAAGCGATCACGCGGATGCGAAATACGTGAAATGGAAATCAAATCGATGGGAATGAGTGAAGGAATACCACAGCCAATGTCCACAAATGCGCCAAATGGCTCCAAATGCGTCACCCGTACATCAATAATGTCCCCTGTTTTCAATCGTGCTATGTAGTCATCCATGGCTTGCTGTTGTGCAGCGCGACGCGACAAAATGGCTAGGGGTTTTCCGTCTGGTTGCTCGGTAATATCCATTACTTTAAAGCTGACCGCTTTATTTACTCTAGAAATAATGGCAATATCCCGTGTTGTACCATCTTCCAACCCAAGTGCCCCTTCTAGCCTGGGGATGATCCCTTTCATGCAATCAAGATCCACAATTAGATTGTGCTCACCATCACAAACAAGAGCTCTTGCCTCTAATATGCGATCTTCTTCCTTTGCACGCATCAAACCAGCAGGCGTACGAAGTGCTTCCCGGTTTTTTGCCGTGTTCAAAAGCCACCCTTCAGGCCTAATATCATCCATTCCTTTACCTCCCTTTTTTGCAGTCCTTGTCAATCATATGCAGCTTACTTGGAATATATTTGCCAAAGGGAAACAAAATATAAAAAGGCTTTTTTCATCTCCGCATTACACACTCTTTTCTTCCTTTTTCCCTTTGGTGCACGCATATGTGAATCCCGCAATTTTCGTCCGGGTTTTCTTTTCACCTTTATTGATTTATGGAAGAAAACCATGCTATAATGAGGCAAAGTTAAAAAGGGGATGGAAATTTCTTCATGGAAATTTGTGTTGGTGATATCGTCATTTTAAAGAAGCCACATCCCTGTGGCAATAATCGCTTTCAGGTTCTTCGGATGGGCGTTGATTTTAAGCTACGTTGTACACAATGTGGGCATGAAATTATGGCGTCCAGAATAAAAATGGAAAAAAGTATCCGCGAAGTGGAGCATGAAAATCATTCTTCACCTCGTTTATAATACAGTTGGATGGGGCAGCGATGTTTGAACAACTTGAAGATACATGCAGTCGCTATACCGAGATTGCCGAAAAGCTCTCACAACCGGATATACTGGCTGATCGTGAAATTTACACACAATTAATGCGGGAGCACAAACAACTTACCCCGCTTGTCGAAACCTATCATAAATATTGCCATGTTCTTCGAGATGAGGAACAGGCACTCGAAATATATCAAAGTGGCGATACAGAGCTACGCAGCCTTGCAGGTGAAGAGCTGTCCAAGCTTCGCACACAAAAAGAATCTCTGGAAAATGAACTGCGCCTTCTCATGCTCCCCAAAGACCCTAATGACGAAAAAAACGTTATTGTGGAAATTCGGGCAGGTGCAGGTGGAGAAGAAGCCGCTCTCTTTGCTGCTGATCTTTTCCGCATGTATAGCATCTATGCGGAGCATCGCGGATGGAAAACCGAAACACTCAACTTAAACGATACTGAGCTAGGTGGCATCAAAGAAATCAGCTTCATGATAGAAGGAGAAGGCGCATATAGCCGCTTAAAATTTGAAAGCGGTGTACATCGCGTCCAGCGTGTACCCGAAACAGAAGCTGGCGGTCGTATTCACACTTCCACTGTCACTGTTGCGGTTTTACCCGAAGCAGAAGATGTTGAAGTAGAAATCGCGCCGGAGGATTTACGAATCGATACTTTTCGCAGCAGCGGCGCCGGTGGACAACATATCAACAAAACGGAGTCCGCTATTCGTATCACACATCTGCCAACAGGCCTAGTTGTGGAATGCCAGGATGAACGCAGTCAATTTAAAAACCGTGATCGTGCAATGAAAATCTTGCGTTCTCGGTTATTCGACCGTGCTCAAAACGCTCAAAATGCTAAAATTGCTGCAGAGCGTCGCAGTCAAGTTGGTACTGGTGATCGTAGCGAACGAATTCGTACCTATAATTTCCCGCAAAGCCGTGTAACAGATCATCGTATAGGGTTAACACTCTATCGATTAGATGAAATTCTATCTGGAAATCTTGATGAACTAATCGATCCGCTTATCACGGCCGACCAGGCAGAAAAATTGAAAGCCGGTGAAGCCGTTTAATCATGCAAACTCTTCAATTAAAGACAAACCCTACTTGTCCTGATACAGAAGTCTGTGAAAGAGCAGGCGCTTTACTTCGTAAAGGAAAATTGGTGGCCATTCCAACTGAGACAGTGTATGGCCTCGCAGCCAATGCCCTGGATGAAGCAGCTGTACACTCCATCTTTGTTGCAAAGGGACGCCCACAAGACAATCCTCTAATTGTTCATCTCCCCTCGCCTGATTGGCTGCCTCATTACACACCAAAGATTCCAGAGGCGGCCCAAAAATTGGTGGATGCATTTTGGCCAGGCCCACTCACTATTGTTTTGGAAAAAGGGGGCAAAATTGCGTCAGCTGTTTCGGCCGGATTGCCGACCGTTGGCTTTCGTTGTCCTTCTCATCCTGTAGCATCCGCCATTATCCAAGCCGCTGGTATCCCCTTGGCCGCTCCATCTGCTAATCGATCTGGACGACCTAGTCCAACAGAGGCCGCTCATGTTTTGCTTGATCTGGATGGACAAATCGATGCCATCGTGGATGCTGGTCCTTGTTCTGTGGGGGTAGAATCCACTGTTGTATCCTTACATCATGGCATTCCCCATATCTTGCGACCAGGCGGAATAACACCCGACCAATTACGCGGGGTTTTGGGTGCAGTAGAAGTGGACCCTGCCGTTTTGCAAGGCTTGGCCAAAGATGCAAAAGCGGCTTCTCCAGGGATGAAGTATAAACACTACGCTCCAAAAGCAAATGTGACCATTATAAAGGGCTCTTTGGATACCTTTATTCAATATGTACGATCTCAACCTCAAAACGAGACATATGCCCTCTGTTTTGAAGGAGAGCAACAAAAAATCGGATTACCCTGTGTTACTTATGGCACTGCCAACGACCCTGCTTCTCAGGCCAGAGAGCTCTTCGGCGCTTTGCGCACTCTGGATAAAAAAGGGGCACAAACCGTTTTTGCTCGTTCGCCAAGTGAAGACGAAATGGGGCTTGCTGTTTATAACCGTTTATTAAGAGCAGCTGGGTTTTCCGTTATCTCATGATAAAATTTGAAAGGATATTCTTATGATGATACTGGGCCTTACCGGGCCTACCGGGGCAGGAAAAAGTGAAGCTGCCCGCGCATTTGCCGCAAAAGGATTTGCCGTTGTCGACGCTGATCGCGT
>DOXU01000065.1 GCA_003518885.1 Oscillospiraceae bacterium | reverse complement strand
CGAATGTGATTGACCAAAAGTTGTTGCGCATACGCTGGGCAGTATGGTTGCCCGGCACTAGGAATATGCGGTAACTGTTTGGCAAACTGCTGGCACGCTGCTGCCTGTTCCTTGTCATATTGGCGCAATAAGCAAAGCAGTTCCCCATAATGTGTCCGTTCATCCTGCAAAATATGCTGCCAAACCTGATTCACTTCTGAAATAAGAGAATTGGCAAGATGCGCTTGATACTGATTTAATAAAGAAATTTCTTCGATAAAAAGTTCTCGCAAAAGGGCAATCCATTTATAAGGGGAACTCTTCGTTTGCCCTTCCTTTGTTGTATAATGCATTCTTCCTTTCCCTTCCATGAGATTTCAAAAATTTTCCATAATACGGATTGTATGCAACATAAATTAAAAATATTTTGGGGAAAGCATTTTTGACAAAAAGGAAATATTCGGAATAAATTGAAATTTTTTTGGCCTAAGCAGGCCATTTTAAATGATGGCTTGCTCTTTTCCCTGCGCCGTTTATGGGAAATTTCATTCCTCTCTTTGTCCATTTCCAAAAACTACAGAAATTTATCTAAAAATATAAGATAAATTGTTAAAAAAATATTTCATCTTGACAAATATTAAAAATGCAGTAAAATCAGATTGTACAGCAATATATTAAAAACTTAGTAAAATCAGAATGTACAATTTAAGTTTTAAGAATCAGGAGGAACATCGCATGGACGTATTAGTCTGTATTAAACAGGTTCCAGAGAGCAATAAGGTCGAGGTAGATCCAAAGACCGGCGCTCTAATTCGTGATGGCGTCGATTCAAAAATGAATCCTTTTGATCTGTATGCGCTTGAAACCGCATTCCGTATCAGGGAAAAATTGGGCGGCACCGTTAAGGTTATTAGCATGGGACCACCTCAAGCAAAAGAAGTTATTTATGAGGCATTCTCCATGGGTGCCGACGCTGGTGCCTTAGTTTCCGATAGAGCCTTCGGGGGCGCGGATGTTTTGGCAACTAGCTATACACTTTCTCAGGCAATCCGCAAGGTCGGTCATTTTGACTTGATTCTTTGTGGTAAACAAACGATCGATGGCGATACTGCCCAGGTCGGTAGTGAGATCAGTGAATATTTGGGGATTCCTAGCTTTGCAAATGTGTTAGGCATTGATGATGTCCAAAAAGACAACATCACCGTAAAAATTGACCTGCCAAACGCAATTGAAGTTTCCAAAGTCACTCTTCCTTGCCTTCTGTGTGTAGAGAAAGACATCTATCAACCACGCCTGCCTTCTTACATCAAGAAACAGGCCACAAAAGATAGAGAAGTTCCGATGATTACTTTGAAAGATCTCCCAGATAGTAGTCCGGATCGCTATGGCCTGCACGGCTCTCCAACGCAGGTTCAGCGCATCTTCCCACCTGAAGTGAATAACGACCGTGAAATATTCCACGGAACAAGCGAAGAGCTGAGCAAAAAGCTGATGAATACACTTGTCGAGCGCAAGTTTGTGGGGAGGTAAGTCAAGATGGGTTTGGTAGTACATAACGATAAAATTGAAAATAAAGAAGAATTTATCAAAGTTTGTCCTTTTGGCGCAATGGAAGTACAAAATGGCGATGTTATTATTAACTCTGCCTGTAAAATGTGCAAAGTTTGCGTAAGAAAAAGCAAACACGGCGAAGTCGAGTTTGTAGAAGAAAAGCTGCCAACAGTGGATAAATCCAAATGGAGTGGCATTACTGTATATGTCGACCATGAAAACGGAAAAATCCATCCAGTTACTTTGGAACTGATTGGTAAAGCCCGCGAATTGGCCAAAAAGGTCAACCAGCCGGTATATTGCGTATTCTTCGGTAGCGGTATTGAAAAGCAAGCAAATGAGCTTCTGCACTACGGCGTAGACAGCGTATTCGTCTATGACGATCCTGCCCTCCGCAGTTTCCAGAATGAATCTTATACAGCTGCTTTCGAAGATTTCGTCAATCGTAATCATCCATGTGCAATTCTGGTTGGCGCAACACCAGTTGGCCGTCAGCTTGCTCCACGTGTTGCTGCAAGATTCCGCACCGGTTTGACTGCTGATTGCACCATCTTGGATATTGACAAAAACACAGATTTGATCCAGATCCGTCCAGCATTTGGCGGTAACATTATGGCACAGATCTGCACCCCACGTACCCGTCCACAGATGGCAACTGTACGTTACAAGGTCATGAATGCCCCTGCCCGTACAGAGGAAACCACTGGTCGCGTAGTGGATTGCAAAATTGATGCAGAAAAACTCCGCACCCATGTCCAGGTTTTGGATGTTAAACCAAAGCAAAAAGTTGCCTCCATTGAGAATGCTGAAGTTTTGGTTGCAGCCGGCCGTGGCATTAAATCCAAAGAAGATCTGGCAATGGTTCAAGAGCTTGCTGACTTGCTCGGCGGCGAACTGGCCTGCACTCGTCCATTGGTCGAGAGTGGCTGGGTTGAGGCTCGCAGACAGGTCGGCTTGAGTGGACGTACTGTTCGCCCGAAACTGATTATTACCTGCGGCATCTCCGGTGCTGTTCAGTTCTCAGCTGGCATGAAATCCGCTGAGACCATCGTCTCAATCAACAGCGATGAAAAAGCACCAATCTTCAATGTTGCACACATTGGCCTCGTGGGTGATGTTTATGAGATCATTCCACAGTTAATTAAACAGCTAAAGCAAGGCAAGGAGGCGTGAAACCGTGTCATACAAAAAATTTACAGAGGCAGATTGTCAGGCCATTCAGAAAATTGTGAATGACCCAGAGCGTGTTCAGTATGGTAAAGCTGTTAACGCAGACTATGGTCATGACGAGTTGGGCGATATCTCCAGCATGCCAGACCTGGTTGTTAAGGTCATGAGTACTGAAGAAGGCTCTAAAATCATGAAATATGCTTACGAGCAGAAAATTCCAGTCACTCCTCGTGGCTCGGGCACAGGCTTGGTCGGCGCTGCTGTACCAATCCACCACGGCATCATTATTGATTTAAGTGGTATGTCCAAAGTTCTCGAACTGGATGAGAAGAACCTTACCATCACTGTTGAGCCAGGCGTTCTGTTGATGGACTTGGCACAGTATGTAGAAGATCATGAACTCTTCTACCCGCCAGATCCAGGTGAGAAATCCGCTACAATCGCCGGTAACATTAACACCAATGCCGGTGGTATGCGTGCTGTTAAATACGGCGTAACCCGTGACTATGTCCGTGGTTTGGAAGCTGTTTTGCCAAATGGTGATGTTGTCCAAATTGGCGGCAAAAACGTAAAGAACAGTTCCGGTTATGCTTTGAAAGATTTGATCATTGGTTCTGAGGGTACTTTGGCCGTTGTGACAAAAGCAGTTTTAAAATTGCTGCCATTGCCAACCAAGTCCATCAGCCTTCTGGTTCCGTTCCCAACTTTAGAGAAAGCCATTGGAACCGTTCCAGAAATCATCCAATCCAAAGCAATTCCAACAGCTGTTGAGTTTATGCAGGGTCAGGTTATCGTAGATGCCGAGAGCTATCTTGGTCTTTCTTTTCCAGATCACTCCTCTGATGCTTACCTGTTGTTGAAATTCGATGGCAACACCAAAGCAGACATCGAACGTGATTACGACAAAGTCGCTAAAATCTGCCTCGAGCAGGGTGCTATCGATGTTTTGATCATGGATACCACAGAACGTAACGAGGCCGTCTGGAAAGCACGTGGTGCCTTCTTAGAGGCCGTTAAAGCTTCAACCACTGAAATGGACGAAGTTGATGTTGTGGTACCAAGAGATAAAGTAGCTGAAATGGTGAAATTCTCCAATGATCTGCAGAAGACTGCTAAAGTCCGCATTAAGAGCTTCGGCCATGCAGGCGATGGTAACCTTCATATCTATATGTTGCGTGATGACCTTTCTGCTGATGAATGGAAAAAACGCAAAGAATCCACAATGGAAGCTATGTACAGCAAAGCAAGAGAGCTTGCTGGTGAAGTTTCCGGTGAACATGGTATCGGCTATGTAAAACAGTCTTATCTTGAGGAATCCAAATCGGATGATCTCATCAATATCATGCGTGGTATTAAAAAGGTCTTTGATCCAGAAGAAATCCTGAACCCAGGCAAAGTCTGCTGGTAAAAAGTCGAATAAATTAAATTTGTTCCATTCCTTCTGATTTTCTATAGAAAAAGCACTTCAATCTTTGTATTGAGGTGCTTTTTCCTATTTTCTACCCAATTCCATCACACATAGCGATATTTCTCTAGGGCTTGCCCTTTCATCTTGCAGCAAACTCTCCTCTCTTCAGCTAAGCTAATGCTTCTCTTGCCCCTCTGTTCCCCTTTTCCATTTGGGCAATGGACACATTCTCTATCCTTATAATATGCAACTTTTTCTGTTTGGTCACAAAGTTATCGCCCACTTCCCTCTCTTTTCGGTATAAGAGCAGCGAAGAAGACCATCCTTGCCATCACGCCCCATCCAATGGCATCATACGCTCCATTTTCTCCCGCATGGCCTTCCCATACCATTTCACCTTTGTGCCCAAAGCGGATTGATCTGCTTTTATCTATGCGTTCTTTCTATCTGCCTTGTTCGCTTTTTTCACACCGATCAGCCTTTCCTCATTCTTATTTTATTCCTTTTCCTTAAAATATATGAATTTGCTTCTCTTATTAACAAAAGGCTGCACTGCTGGTCATTTTCACAGAAGGGCACCAAATTTCGTAATAAAAAAGCACCGTCGTTATCTTAGATAACGCGGTGTCTTTTTTTAGTGACTCATGGCATTCTAATACGCGGGGGGTACATACGAAAATAATAGAAAGAAATCCTTCTCGCCTTTTTAAAAAATGCTCTAATATAGCGTCCAAATAACTCTATGTAAGCTTCTTGGGAACCTTTCTCACATGCCCTTTAGAATGGATTTAGGCAAAATTTTGGCCAAGCAAACATCAAAGACCGGTTTTACACTCCAAATAAGAAGCCAGAACGCGCCTGCGAATAACATGCTACCCGTAACATCCGATGCGAAATGGGCGCGGAGGTACAAACGAGAGGCTGCCACAAGACACACCCAGACAATTCCGGCCAATACCATAGCGACTCTTCTTTTGGGTCCTTTGATCAAAAGAAAGAGAAAATACAGAAAACTACAAACAAAGATGGCCGCACAAAATC
>DOXU01000012.1 GCA_003518885.1 Oscillospiraceae bacterium | reverse complement strand
ATAACCCGCTTTTAGACTCTTTTTGCCCGGTGGCCAAATTCCAATCACATACCCATTCAACATCAGCACATTAGGCTCATTTATCGTAATAAATTCGCTTACCAGATCGCCTAATCGCTCAACAACAAATCGAACATAGCGCTTAAAAAGCGGAATCACCTTTTTAGACTCAAATCCACCAATTTTGTCCAACCAAATTGGATAGGTAAAATGAAAAAGCGTAACTAAAGGACGAATGTGATTTTCATTTAAACGTATCAACATATCACGATAATGTTGAATCGCCTGTTCATCAAAATGCCCTTCTTGGGGTTCTATTCGACTCCATTCAATGCCCATTCGATATACTTGATGATGCATTTGGTTAAGTAAAGAGATATCTTCCCTATATCGGTTCCAATGATCCCCTGTACGCAAAATATCACTGCCATCTTTAATATGACCCTTTTGCGCCCAATCGTACCAATTGCTATTTTTATCTCCACCCTCTACCTGGGCTCCAGCAGTCGCACTGCCAAATAGGAATCCTTTTGGAAAAATAAATGGTTTCATTCCGTCCCTCATTGATTCTATTAAGAAATACATTTTACAAAAATTATTTGCAAGACAATTCATATAAATACGCGTCAACAAACTGTTTACAGCTTTTATCTTAACATATTTTAAAAAACTTGAAAAGCAAAAGGAACTTTCGGGTACAGATCTTACTCCAAATTCATCTTGCCCATTTCTCTTCCATTGACAAATCGAATAATTTCGGAAGCTGCTTTGAAAAATATTGATATGCACTTGGCAAAGCATATTTTTTATTCAAATCTTCGCCGCTGGCCCAGATGGCACCTTCCACCTCTATACAATCTGTCGCCATTACAAGTGTCCCCCGCAATTTCCACTCACGATGCGTGAAAATGTGCTTACTTTCTCCCAAGGGACGCATTGGAGCATTTCCCATTCCCAAACCGATTAAGAGTGCCTGTTTTTCTTCATCCTCAAACCAACCTAGATAATTAGGAAATTCCCACATCCCTGCAAGAAGGCCTTTCGTCGGTCTTCTCTGTAGAAGAACATGTCCACAGGCAATTACGAGCAATATGGTACGTTCTTCTATAACCCGCGGCTTTTTGGGTGCTTTATAGGGATAATCTTCCGCATTTCCATTTAAATGAGCCCTACAATAATCAGATATTGGACAAACATCACAATGAGGCGCTGTATGAGGCAAACAAACTGTCGCGCCCAATTCCATCATTGCTTGATTAAAATCGCCAGGTCGTTCTGCTGGTACCAAACTCCTTGCTGCCTCTTCAAACATATGCTTGATTGCTGGTAAAGAAATATCCTTTCCACATGCAAACAATCGCGACAATACCCGCAATACATTGCCATCAACGGCCGGGACTTGGATACCAAATGCAATAGACGCAATTGCACCGGCGGTGTATGCTCCAATACCGGGCAACGAAAGTAATGCTTGATAATCTTGTGGAAGTTCTTTTCTACCTGAACGCAGCACCTCTTTGGCCGCTCTCTGTAGATTACGCACTCGTGAATAGTATCCGAGCCCCTCCCAAAGCTTGAGTAGCTGGTCCTCTGACGCATGAGCTAATGCTGCCAAATTGGGTAATGCAGACATAAAACGTTCAAAGTAAGGAATTACTGCTTCTACACGCGTTTGTTGTAACATGACTTCTGAGACCCAAACACGATAAGAAGAATGATCTATCCTCCATGGGAGTTTTCTTGCAACATGATCGTACCATATGAGAAGTTTTGACGGAATTGGCAATAAACATTCCACTTTCAGATGATCCATCATACATTTTTTCTTTTTCACGGAAAAGAATCCTTTCTTTAAGAAATCTCTATCAAATTTCCATATGCAAACCCATATAAATAGCACGCATCAACCGGTCGATGAAAAATCTGCGTGACCGCACGTGCATATAATTTTAATTGGTCGGTGTAACGTTGACGCAAGGTTTCTGCATTAGCATGATCTGTTTTATAGTCTAAAATATAATAATGTTCATTTTCTTTAAACACTAAATCTGCCATTCCTTGCAACACAATTTTCTCTGAACCATCGATTAAAGAGGTTGCCAAACCTTTTTCATCATTTGGAAATAATATTTCTAATTCCTTTTGTGTGATCAATAAATTAAAACGCAATTCTCGCCACACCTGCTCAGCCTTGGAAATACGAGAAAAAATTGACGTCCGTGAAAATTGAAAAATCTTCTCCATGTCAATCGTGTTTTTTTCCTCTTCAAGCAAATATTTCTGCTGCACTAGTCGTTCAATTTCGTTTTCGATATCTGTTGTAGAACACAAATTATTGAAATTGGCGATTTGCATAAACTTATGCAAAATTGTCCCTTTTTGTGCAGGTGAGAATACTTTTCCTTGTGCAAAATCCGGCTTTTTTACGCTTTGCGTTTGATGTACCTCTTGCTCTGCCAATTCCGAGACCGCTCGTTTAGAAGGAATATATATAGAAGACTCCAACGGATAAGTAAAATCGATCCTTTTTTGTATCTCTTTTAAAAGGGGCAAACTTCTCTTCACTTGTACCTCTTCCTGTATCTTCTTATTTTTGACCTCGATATTCTGTGCTTTTATCACGTTCAATTGCACCGCGTATTCTGTTGGAAGAGTAGAAACATCTTCTGCCCCGGCCATTTTTCGCAATTTTCCACAAGATGGATGACGAAGTAGGCAGGCTAACAGCCATTCTTGATAGCTACCTGCACGTACAAGTCTTTGTGGCGAAAGCGTTCCATCTGGGCGCAAAATTTCTAATGCCTTTTGTACTGCCTTCTCCAAAGTGGAAACAGTCGAAACACATATCAATTTTTCTTTTGCACGGGTCATAGCCACATATAGTA
>DOXU01000126.1 GCA_003518885.1 Oscillospiraceae bacterium | reverse complement strand
TTCAAGGTATGGGGATTGAACCTCCTGAGCACATGAAGAAGCAATCCACCATGCTGGTCAGGAAGTGCATATCCTCTGTCAGAAAGGGAACATCAGCCAGACAGGAAACGGGAAGTGTCTGACTGATGGGAATAACTCGAACACTATTGATGGGTTATCTCACATAGTAGAGGACTACCTGGAGGGTTCGAAAAACCCCACTTTCTGGTTTTAGTTGATAGCAATATTAATGGACTGTGCTTCTGGTGTGAACGGCAAGGGAGAGTTTTTAGAACCCTCCACTTTCATTATAAATACCGTTTATTCTTTTCTTTTGTACTCTTTAATAAAAAACATTTCCCAAAGTTCTCGACACCTAAAAATAGTCATTTTTTCGAGTCGAGTTAAGGATTCCACATTTTTCCCCATCAGTTTATCTTTCCAAAATAAGAATTTTTTAGGTCTAGAAGAAATAGATGCCATATGTCGAAGAGCAAACCATGGATTAGAGAGAGCATCTTCGAATGACATTTCCGACGGTATGATATGCCTCATTTCTTCTGTATATTTATAGGTGTTTTTTACAACTGGATATAAATCTTCATCATCATATGGTGTTTTAAGCCACTTCATCTTCTTTACAAAATGTACATTTACACTTGTTATTCTGACAAATATTGGAGCGAAAACAAACACTAATGCAGGGAATAAGAGCCAGAATTTAAATGCCAAAATTCCCCCATTTCCGAGCCGGATCCCTAATGTTTTAAATTGCTGTATGTGCATAAAAGGAAAAATATGGGATTGAGCGTAGAAAACGATAGCTAAGCCTAAAAGAGAAATAGGATAAAAATTTTTAAAACAGTCACTCCACGGAAGTGTCGTGCCATCTCTGTCCTGTGATGCCCAAACCAATTTTTTTCTTTTCAACCATCCCCAAAGGAAAATATTAATTAAGCACATTGCGATAAGCATAATACATGACTGTAGGAATGCAAAAACAAAATAAGAAAATATAAATTTTATAGATCCCCCCATTTTATTTATCATTCCCTTCTTTTTTAAAACTGTATAATAAATAAATAATTGAGAAGTAGAGGATAAAAGTATAACCGCGCCCGTATACGAAACGTATTTCATCATGCCTGACTGTAAATAAGATTTAAAAATTTCCATTAAGAATCTAGTTTTCAGAGGATGCTGAAATATATAGGCTGCACCATAATAAGATAAAAGGAACGTTACAAAACCTAATGTTGCAGCATAATAAAAAATAGCCCTCTGGAACATGTTTATTTTGCCAAAGTAACTAAGACTTTTTGACATAAAAAAGCGAAACCAATCTTGTGCCCCGACAAGCCAACGTCTTTCGCGAATATAAAAATTTGAAAGATTATGTAGTTGTTGGTCAAATGATATAATTTGTGGAAGAATCCATGTTTCATACCCAGCGCCAATTAATAAGGCACCTTCATAATAATCGTGTGAGATCATTTTTCCGCCAGGGAAAAATGCTGAGGGGGAAGAGACGGGAAAATTACAATGCTTCATGAATGCTTTCGCACGAACAATAGCATTGTGACCCATATAGAACCCCCGAGCGGGATTGAAATAATTATAATAATATGTATAAAGGTAATTATCTATAAGAAATCTAAAATTACTTACAATTCCAAATGTAGTATTGGATGTTACTTCAAAAAATCGTGATTGTATAAGTCCTATATTATCATTTCCTTCCATGCATTTAGCAAGCAAGATAACGGAATCACCCGGCAGAATACTGTCTGCATCAAGCATCACAACGTATTTATATTTTCTTCCCCATCTTCTATAAAAATCAGAAGTATTACCAACTTTTGCGAAGGTGTTTGATATTCTATGTCGATAAGTGATTTTAAAATTAGGAAATTTCTGTCTTAGAAAAAAGACAACACTCTCCTCTTGCACAATGATATTTTCGTCTCTGCTATCAGAAAGAAGAAACCAGTCAAAATGGTTGGCTTCTTGATGGGTTGCTAATTCTTCCATCATGGCCATTAGACCACCAGCGACGCGGGCAGGATCTTCGTGATAAATGGGCATCAAGATCGCGACGCGTGTATCGTCTTTTAGAGGAAGAGCGTGATTGATGGGATTAAGTTTATCTCTCTGAACAGGTGTTAGCGCGGCATATGCACCAAAAACAAACAGTAAAAACATAGAGCCACCCAGAGACGTGACTAAAGCAGCTAACCCACAAAGAGGTACAAATATATACGGGCTAACACCGTTGATGTACATTTGGATGGACGTTAGGCAAAAAAGAACCGAGAACTGGATTATTGCGAAGAAAAAAAGGACCCAACCCCGCTTCTGTCTTTCAGAAAGTAGCGTTTTTTTCCTCTCTTCAATAGAGGGTGTATTCTGCGATGAGTTTCTTCCAACACTCATTTTCACCGATCACTTCCATAGAAAGTGCCTTTTCAATATTTGGATTCCATATTTTATTATCCAAATATTGAAGGCAATAATTCCTAATATTTTCCCACGATTTACCAAAACATTCGTCTTCTGGAGGGGGGATTTCTGCTTCTTCGAAGAAAATTTTTAGAAGATCAAAATTAACATC
>DOXU01000258.1 GCA_003518885.1 Oscillospiraceae bacterium | reverse complement strand
CTTACGAGTTGTCCGCTGTACATTTAAAAAGTTAACAAAAATCCCTTGCGCTGTTTCCGGGCGAAGGTATATTTGAGACTTAGCGTCTTCGGTAACACCCTGATAGGTGTGGAACATTAAGTTAAAACTGCGGATATCCGTAAAATTGGTTGAACCACAAACCGGGCATTTGATCTCTTTTTCTGTGATAAATTCCCGCATTTTTTCAAAGCTCCAGCCGTTTGGGGATACATCAGTTGCGTCTTCAATTAATTTATCAGCGCGATGCCTGGTTTTGCAGTCTTTGCAATCCATTAATGGATCGGAAAAGCTGCCCACATGTCCAGTTGCAACCCATACTTCTGGATTCATCAAAATGGCGCTGTCAATCCCCACATTGTACTTTGATTCCTGGATGAATTTTTTCCACCAGGCGCGTTTTACATTGTTTTTAAATTCAACACCAAGGGGACCGTAGTCCCAGGTGTTGGCGAGTCCGCCGTAAATTTCCGAACCCGGGAAAATGTAGCCCCTACCTTTGCAGAGTGCTACAATTTTTTCCATGTTTTTATCGCCGTTTGCCAGCATTTCCGTGCCTCCAAAAAAATGAGGGCTGCCAAAGCCGCCCTTAATCCGTTTCATTCGCAGTCGGTTTTCTGCCGTACAGACGGCTGAAAAAAGACGCAGTGCGATCTTTGCGCACATCACGTATAGTTTAACAAGTAGGCACAGTAAAGTCAAGAAAGCGGGTCTTTTGACCGGAACACTTTCCTTTTAGTGGAAGGAATAAGAAGAAAACATGCGATAGCATGGAAACCACTCGTTTTTTGTGCTATTTTACACGATGAAAATACAGAAAGTACTTGAAATTCTGTGTGAAAAAGGCTATTTTGATAATGGACTTTTTTCTGTCAAATGAGTACGGGAAAAGTCGAAATAGCTAATTTTAAAAATATGCTTCGCTTATACAAGCAAGCGTATCCTATTGTAGGAAGGAAATAAATTTTAATGGATGGCAGTAAGATTGAGGGAAAAAAGGCGACGGAAGAGGTTTTAATAGCAGAAGGATACAAAAAATATCGCGGAAAAGATATTGACATTTATTTTAGTAGAAAACTTTGTGAGCACGCATGTAACTGTATCCGAGGGGACCGCAATGTTTTTAAGGTAACACGGCGCCCATGGGTCATTCCGGATAATGCCAGCGTTGAAAAAGATAAGACTATTGTAGATACCTGCCCAAGTGGGGCATTAAAATATATTCAAAAGGAGAGAAAGTAATATGACCATTCAAGAAGAAAAAGGTCGCCTTGTTGCATTGGACGAGCAAGGGAAGCAAGCCGGTGAACTACTTATATCAGAAGATGGAGACACCATAACCATTGAACATACCCGGGTTGATGGTGAACACAAAGGGCAAGGTATTGCCGGGAAACTTGTTTTGAGTAGTGTAGAAAAAGCACGGCGTGAAGGAAAGAAAATTGTTGCAGTGTGCCCCTTTGCGAAGAAAGAGTTTGCTAAAAAGCCAGAATATCAGGATGTATTGAAGAAATAGGCTTTTCTGTTTTATGTACATTTAAATGGAATAGGGAGGAATTTTCTGCTCTGCCCCAAAACTGGATAATAGCGTGTGCTTCTTTCCTGAAGTGCATGCTATTGTTTTATTTTTATGATTTGGTGTAAAAAATGAGGATTAGTCAAAAATGTACCGTCGATTTTTTGCAACATGGATGTTGGGATGATGGTATGGTTCATTTTTTCACAAGAAAGGCAGGTCTTGCTGACTTTAGTCCGTTATGCCCAAAATGTATTTTCCCTGCCAAGACAGAAAGGAATAGGCAGATGAAACAGTTTGAACGTGACCGAATGATTATTCGCACGGGAAGTATTGGAATTTTGGTGAATATCCTTCTTGCTATCTTTAAAATGCTGGTTGGTCTTATTTCTAATTCCCTCTCCATTTTATTAGATGCTGTGAATAATCTGAGTGATGCGCTGTCCTCTGTTATTACCATTTTGGGGATTAAGCTGTCCGCCAAACCAGCGGACAAAAAGCATCCTCTTGGATATGGGCGGATAGAATATTTAAGTACCATGTTGATTTCCGGCATCGTATTGTTTGCTGGTGCAACTTCTTTTATCGAGTCGGTTAAAAAAATATTATCACCGGAGAAAACGAATTATAGTGTGCCATCTCTCCTGATTATTGCTGTAGCCATTGTTGTCAAAGTTCTTTTGGGAAAGTTTACAAAAAATCGGGGCATACAAACAGACTCGGATTCTTTGGTTGCTTCGGGATCAGATGCAATGTTTGATGCTGTTATTTCTCTTACCACTCTGATTGGAGCGGCTATTACGCTACTTTGGAAGGTTAATATAGATGGCTGGCTTGGAGCACTTATTTCCGTTGTCATTGTGAAAGCGGGATTTGAAATGTTGGCCAAAACGTTAGATGATATTTTGGGAAAGCGGATTGATTCTCAAGTGGCCCACGAAATCAAAAAGGAAATTTTGCTTTTCGATGATGTACAGGGCGTATTTGATCTATATTTAGATAGTTATGGTCCACAAAAATTGGCCGGTTCTGTCCACATTGAAGTACGGGATACGATGACGGCTTCCCAAATTGATGAATTGACGCGTAAGATTACGGGACATATTTACAAGAAGTTTAACACAGTTGTTACCTGTGGCATTTATGCTGTGCAGACTCAAGATGAAAGGCAAGTACAACTGCGGGAGAGTATAACAAAGCGTATCTTGAATCATAAAGGCGTACTACAAGTCCACGGGTTCCACATAGATGAAAAAGATAAAATTGTATTCTTTGACGTTGTCCGGGATTTTTCCATACAAGATGGAGAGGCGTTAACACAGGAGATTAACACAGACCTAACAAATTATTATCCACAATATCAATATGTCATTGCGCCAGATTTGGATTACAGTGACTGATTAAAACTCCCGAATGATCATGATTTTCCCGCGGATAAGAAAGTGGTTCACAGTATAAGTGGCGAACATAAGTGATTAAAAACGGAGGCATTCAAGAGAAATGCCTCCGTTTTTTGTGTTGAACTTTATTCAACGGATTTTAAAGAGCCGGCCATATCGACCGTTTGTAATTGAAAATAAGTGATCGTCTACATCACAATAGAGACGCCCCAAGCAATTAAAGCGGATCATAGAAAAGCCAAGGCCATTGATTCGAATGCAATATCGTACGGGAAAATTGATCTGGATGGTTCTCCTAACAAAATGATGCAGAAAAATTTCCAATAATAAGCCCATACCAATACTGAAAAGGGTGGAAATAGAGGCTCCTTGGTAGATGTATTTGGTCCGTTTTATGCTTCTCAAAATCAAGGACTTTTAAGGCGACACTTTCTCGTGTGCATTTACTAATACTAATAGAGGTCAGATTGCACAGCACAATCGCCATTAAAATAATGACATTATTCAAGCCTTGATTACCTTCCACAGCTTGGACAATTAGATCATTTCTAGGATTAACACTGCGAGCGATAAATGTTTAAACAAGGCTGCTTCGTTTTTACCAATGTAACGGGAAGCAATGGTGTTAAAAGTTGTTGATTTTCCAAAGATGGTTTTATAGAGGAAAGAAGATAGATAAATGTAATCTTGCATATGGTTTATGGAAATGATATTGCCAATTTTATAGATTCGGAGATGGCATGAATATACCAATTAAGGAAAATTTCCCGGCTGATTATACAGCTATCCAGTGGTGGGGAAAGTGCCATTTCTGGTTAACAAAGGTTCATTTTTGTTCTGTGAGAAAAGATGGTTCTCTCATTTTTCAAATTGTTGGTGAATGGAGATAAACTGATATACAATATGTTATATAAAGTCGAATATCCTGATTTTATTGCAACATTATGCCAAATGGTATAATAATTTTGAGAAAAAGGGGATTTCTATATTTGATTTAATCGTTTTCTCTCTTTTTGCTGTCAAAAGAAAGAAGAGAAAAAATGACTTGATATAAATACTTTACGGATATTTCTTGCGTATAATACTTTATAGACATATATTTTTTTCTTTCTGTATTCAGATGAATCAAGGACGGTATTTCCCCTTTTGGCAAAAGGAAGTAATTTACAATCCATCACGTAAAATCTCATAGGTTTCTGTTTTCTTGCATATAGATGAAGAGAACACGAATAGGCGAGGGGGCATTTACGTGAAGGGCATTGTGGAGGAGCGTGCCGTGGAGTTAGGTGAATATATCATCGCTCATCGGTCAACGGTACGTAGCGCTGCTAAAGAATTTGGAATCAGCAAGTCAACTGTACATAAAGATGTGTCAGAACGTTTAAAGAAGCTGAACCCTCAGCTTTATATAGAAGTTAAGCAGATTTTAGAAATTAATAAGGCTCAACGGCATATTCGCGGCGGAATGGCAACACGACGTAAATATCGCCACGAGGAATGATGTACATGTACTTATTCCATTAAGGCAAAATGCCCTGTATCTTTTTGACTGTTATACAGTCGTCGGATACAGGGCATTTTGTCTTTTGCGGTTTTGTTTGCAAATTTTAAAGATGGACAGGCAACCTATGGAGGAAATGTGCATATAAATAGGATGGTGGAAAACGGAACGGAAGAGGGAAAAGAGAAAGGAGCGTTTAAGCTGACGATGGAAGAAAGAAATTGGGCCAATTTGATATGGTTGGGTGTTGTAAACAAATTGAAAGAGTGGAAAAGGAGTATGGACATGGAAAGTTTGGTTGCTGAATTTTTGGAAATGGCGTCTCGTTGGCGGCGTATTGTCCCGGAGCCAAATAGAGGGGAACCCCTTTTGGAGGAAATGGATAAGGTAAAAAGGAAATTTGAAGTTGTCTCCTCACGATTTGATCAACAAAATGATCCAGATCTTTTAGAAGAGTGTATTTACCAAATGCAAGCATTAACCGCTAGGAATCGCTATCTGACACGTGAGGCAAAACGGCAGGGAGTTCGTAAAGAACGGGTAAGGAGTTTACAAAGGATATAATTCCTACTTGAGTTTAAAAAAGGAGGACAATCAGATGCTTGCGACCCTAAGCTCGAATGGAATAGGGGAATACTTACTATTTGGAGCTTTTGCATTTATCGTTTTTCTGCTGATTCTGCTTTTTCGAAATCCGCGCTTACTGGGGAAATGGGCCCTGAGTGGGGGAATCGGTTGTTTTGCACTATGGGGTGTGAATGCGTTAAGCACTTTTATGGGCATTGGCGTGGGAATAAATTTATGGGCAACGGGGATTGCGGTTATTCTGGGTTTTCCCGGAGTTGCTGGGCTACTTATCTTACGTGTTTGCCTGCATTTATGAGAAGAAGCAGTTAGAACATGGATGCCCGGATGGAAAAGTTTCGGCTTTTCTGCCCGGGCATTTTGGACGAATTCATCTTGGGGTCTGATTGACAAAATGCATGTGCTTCCGTATAATAAAATTTAGTTTTCGCAAAATACGACGTCTTATTTTTTGCCGTCAGATATAGACACGTTTTTAGATGTCGTTGTCTTTACCCGGCAGTTTAGCCGGGTATTTTTAAAAAAGGTGAGAGCGTTTTTATGCGCATGGTTCAGAAATTGATTTCCACAATCATTTATGTGGTGTGGGATATGGCGGCGGTGACAACTGCTGTCGTCATTGGATTGGGGTTGCGATTTGGTTTTTCCAATGCAGCCCTAAAAGCTAATTTTTACGTGTCCCGGGCGGAGTTTGTTTTGCTTGCCATTGTAGTTCTCCTGCTTTGCAATGTATTGTTCCGCTGTTATCGTGACGTTTGGAGCCGATCCGGCCTGCCCGAATATCTTCGACAGATTGGTTCTATTGCGACTTCCACGGTTATTTTGCTCTTATTCGCGGCGATTTTTCAATTTATCTCTTATGAAATCTTGATTTTAATTGCTATTTTGGAGTTATTTTTAATCCTAGCGATACGTGTATCTGTGCGAGCTGCCACTTGGGCGCAAATGCGCATCCGGACTCTTCGGATGCGTAATGGGATGAATCGTGTGTTAATCTATGGCGCGGGAGAAGCAGGTGTGAATCTTTGGCGTCGATTGGTTAATAATCCTGAGGATAAACGTTTGCCTGTTTGTTTTATGGACGACAATCAGAACATGTGGGGAAAAAAAGCGGGCGGCCTGCAAGTGGTTGGCGGTCGGGACAAGCTGGATGAAATTGTTCATACCTATAATATCGGAGAAGTGATTTTGGCCTTTAGGCCCGATGGGGAAGATCACGACTTGGTCAAAAAATTGCTGATGGATTGTCATCGGTTACATTGTCAATTAAAACGCTATGGTGGGATTGATGATGTTAATGAATCTTCCTTAAGTGGCACGAATGTTTCGGATTTGAATTTGGAAGACTTATTGAAGAGAGATTCTGTTCATTTGAATATGGAGGCGGTCAATGCGTTCGTAAAGGGCAAGACCGTCTTGGTAACGGGTGGAGCAGGCTCCATTGGTTCGGAAATTTGTAGACAGGTACTGGATTTTGGTGCCAAAGAGTTGCTTATTTTTGATATCTTCGAAAACGGGCTTTATGCTATCAACAATGAATTACTGAAAAAATATCCGCGTAGTCGATATCGCTTGCTTTTGGGTTCTATAAGGGATGTCGGCAGACTGCAGGAAGTTTTCGATTTATATCATCCGCAAGTTATTTTTCATGCGGCGGCTCATAAACATGTTCCTATGATGGAATACAATCCATGTGAAGCACTAAAAAACAATGTTTTTGGGACATTGAATGTCGCGAGGGCAGCTATTGCAGCCAAGGCAGAAAAATTCATCCTTATTTCCACAGATAAAGCGGTGAATCCCGCTAACATTATGGGTGCCTCCAAGCGGATTGCCGAGATGTGTATTCGGATGTTAAGTCATCAGAAAGGGACGGATCTGGCTGCTGTGCGGTTTGGCAATGTGTTAGGAAGCAGTGGGAGTGTCGTTCCTTTCTTTAAAAAACAAATTGAAAACGGAGGGCCCGTTACGGTTACTCACCCCGAAATGCGTCGGTATTTTATGACCATTCCAGAGGCAGTGCAATTGGTTATGGAAGCCGGTGCAATGGCGCACGGCGGTGAGATTTTTGTTTTAGATATGGGTAGACCGGTCTTAATTTATGATTTGGCTTGTGACTTGATTCGTTTATCTGGATACGAACCAGAAAAGGATATTCAAATTATCTTTACAGGCCTTCGGCCAGGTGAAAAATTATTTGAGGAAATTAGCTTAGCTAACGAAGACGTTACCAAAACTTCAAACAATAAAATTTATATTTGTAAATCGCTGGGCAACACAGAAGAGCATCTGCGTGAACTGCTGGATATCCTTTGGAAACATTTGCAGGATCGGGATGAGATGGGTGCGTTTGAATGTGTGCGGACATTGGTTCCTACATTTCATCATTCAAAGTTTCCATGTGATCCTTATGGAAAGGAGGCCTCGTCTTGGAATACGAGCGCCTAAAACAAGCAATTAAAGAGCGGACAGCTAAAATTGGTATTATTGGCATTGGCTATGTTGGATTGCCACTTTCAGTGGAGGCAGCACGAGCCGGATACGATACTACGGGGTTTGATGTTCAACAAAAAAAGACAGATTGGCTGAACAGCGGACACAATTATATTGGCGATGTGGTCGATAAAGATCTGGCAGATTTAGTTAAAGCAGGCCGTTTGCGTGGGACAACGAATTATACTGGTTTGCGTGATTGCGATTGTGTCTCGATCTGTGTTCCTACACCGTTGGATGTTTATCAACAACCAGATATTAGTTATGTGCGTGCCTCTGCAGAATCGATTGCACAATTTGCTCATCCAGGCATGTTAGTTATTTTGGAAAGTACAACTTATCCTGGAACAACGGAGGAAATTATCCAGCCTCTACTGGAGGCCAAGGGGCTGACAGTAGGAAAAGATGTTTTTCTTGCCTTCTCACCTGAGCGTGTGGACCCTGGCAATAAACAATACAAAACAAAAAACACACCTAAGGTAGTAGGTGGAGTTACGCCAGCTTGCACGGATTTAGCGGCGTCATTTTATGATAATATTTTGGAAGGCGGAGTTTGTCGTGTCTCTAGCCCTAAAGTGGCAGAGATGGAAAAAATTCTTGAAAACACCTTTCGGAATATTAACATTGCCTTGGCAAATGAAATGGCGATTTTGTGCGACCGCATGGGCATTCCCGTATGGGAAGTGATTGATGCAGCCAAAACAAAACCGTATGGTTATATGGCCTTCTATCCTGGTCCTGGGCTGGGGGGACATTGCATTCCCTTGGATCCATTTTATCTGACATGGAAAGCACGTGCCTATAATTACCACACGCGTTTAATTGAAATTGCGGGTGAAATTAATAATGGCATGCCGGAATATATTATTGGACGAATCTCTAAGATTTTGAATCACCAAAAGAAACCGCTGAATGGTAGCCGAATCTTTTTGTTGGGAGTGGCCTATAAACCCGATATTGATGATTTGCGTGAATCACCGGTACTGAAGATTATCTCGTTGTTGGAAAAAGAAGGGGCCCAGATCGTTTACAATGATCCTTTTATTCCTTCCTTTGACCAGAACGGAAAAATTTACACATCCATTCCGGTGGATGAAAAAGCCTTGCAAGCAGCGGATGCAGTCGTCATTACAACTAATCATAGTGCCTATGATCGTGATTTTATCGCAAAATATGCTCGTGCAGTTTTCGATACACGTGGAGCAACCAAAGGGCTGGAGGCTTCTCATGTCGAAAGGCTTTGAGAAAACGATTAGTGAGGAGGCAATTATTGGGGATGGTACAATAATTGGCGCTTACTGCGTTATCGAAAAGAATGTGCAAATAGGGAAAAACTGTGTCATTGGGCACCATGTTGTTGTGCATGCTGGTACACGGCTCGGGGATGGTGTGCGTATTGATGATTTCGCTTGCATAGGAAAGCAGCCGTTTAAAGCAGCGCGTAGCGCCACAACGACAACGGAGGCACAGTGCGCCGCACAAATTGCAGATGCGTGCATTATTGGTACAGGTGCGATCGTTTATGCTGGAGTTAAGCTGGAGAAACAAGTACTGGTAGCAGACAATGCTAGCGTACGAGAAAAAGTTAAAATAGGCGTGCAAACCATTATTGGGCGTGGTGTTACGGTAGAAAACTCTGTGACGATAGGCAGGCGTTGTAAAGTGGAAGCGGGTGCTTATCTTACCGCCCATTCTGTGTTAAAAAATGATTGTTTTATTGCACCAGGGGTGGTTACTTCAAATGATGCATTTGCAGGAAGGACCAAAGCACGTTTTCAAGCATTCAAAGGGATAACGGTTGAAAATGGTGGTCGGATTGGTGCTGGAGCAGTACTTTTGCCTGGTCGTACAGTAGAAATGGATGGCTTTGCTGCTGCTGGTAGCGTTGTTACACACGATATTACAGAAAAGACAATTGTAGCAGGAAATCCGGCAAAGCCACTGCGTTCAGTGCCGGAAGAACAGCTATTAGAAAATCAGGAGTGACAAGATGAAGATCGTCACGGTTGTAGGAGCAAGGCCGCAGTTTATTAAAGCAGCGGCCGTTTCTCGTGTTTTACGAAAAGCGCATACGGAAATTTTAGTCCATACCGGGCAACATTATGATGCCAATATGTCAGCTGTATTCTTTACAGAACTTCAGATTGCGCATCCGGATTATGCACTTGGGGTAGGTTCTGGCACACACGGCAAACAAACCGGTGAAATGTTGGAAAAGATTGAGGCAGTCTTATTAAAAGAAAAACCAGATGGGGTATTGGTTTACGGGGATACCAATTCCACACTAGCGGCTGCTTTGGCTGCTGCTAAACTTTGTATTCCGGTGGCCCATGTAGAAGCCGGTTTACGTTCTTTTAATCGAAAAATGCCGGAAGAACAGAATCGAGTTCTTACAGACCATCTTTCCACATTATTGTTTACACCGACCAAAACAGCTGGTATGCATTTGCAACATGAAGGAATTACCCAGGGCGTTCATTTGGTTGGCGATGTAATGTGTGATGCTTTGTATTTTTACAAAGAGCTGGCAGAAAAGAATGGATCGCCCTGGGATCAACTTGAAAATCTTTTTGAACAAGGCCCTTGCATTCAAAAAGATTGGGTATTGGCGACCATTCATCGTGCGGAAAACACGGCGGGCGAACAAAATCTGATGCAGATTTTAGCGGCCTTTGAAGAGTTGCCTTATCCTGTGATTTTCCCTGTGCATCCACGCACAAAAACATTGGTCGCTCACTTGATGGAGCAGCAGATCTATCGTAATATTCGATTTATTCAACCAGTTGGATATTTGCAAATGTTGTGGTTGGCCGGGCATGCGCGGACGATCATTACCGATTCCGGTGGTCTGCAAAAGGAAGCGTACTTGCTTAATGTGCCTTGCGTTACCGTTCGAGAAGAGACGGAATGGGTTGAAACCATTGAGGAGGGCTGGAACCGCCTTGCACAGGCAAATAAAAAGGATTTACTCCAAAAATTTGCACAAGCTAGGCCAGCCCAAAAGCATCCGCCTTTATATGGAAATGGGCACGCTGCAGAAAAAATTGTGGGACTGCTGTCCACGTTAAAAGAATCATAAAAAGAACAAAGAAAAACAGGGAGCACTTTCTATTAAAAGTGCTCCCTGTTTCTTTTATTTTGTCACACAAAATTGTCGAAGCGTGCGCTTGATTTCATTGCTTCTGCCGCGTGGGAGCATAATTAATAGATAATCGCCGGGGAGAATGAGGGTATTTCCATCGGGGATAATTTCATCGTCTCCGCGAGAGAGCCCAACGATCAGAGCGCCTTTTGGCCAGGTGATCTCTTTAATGTGTTTGTTAACCACTTTTGAGCCATATTCTACGACTTGTTCTATGATCTCACCGCATTTGTCACAGGTGGTCGTGTACCCATTTTTGTGAATATAGCGGTTAAGAAAGGCTTCATAGATAGGAGCAGTATGTAGAAGATCAGACAGGAAAAGGGCAATAAAGGTGCAAATGGCAACCGGTAAAATGTGTAAAAAACTACTGGTCATCTCAATCACGAGGACAATACTAGTGACAGGTGCCTTTACACAGGCAGTTAAACCGCCCGCCATAGCGCAAATGATAATGACAGGGGTTAAGCTAGAAGCAAGGCCAATGTGCCCAGCAAGAGAAGCAAATAGGCTGCCAGAAAGGGCACTAATGGCGATAATGGGCATAAAAATGCCACCTGGTGTACCGCTGCCAATACTGGTACAGGAA
>DOXU01000094.1:5594-6138 GCA_003518885.1 Oscillospiraceae bacterium | reverse complement strand
CCTGCATTGACGCTGGGCTTGGAGCCTATCCGTGGGGATTTGATGAAAGAAAGGCCTGTTTCGCGTAAGGCCAATATGATTTCCCCCACTATGTTTGCGGGCATTCTGGGCAATGGTCTCTTTCTTTCCTTTGTATTTCTACTTCAACAATGGACAAACTTCATTGGTGGTACATCGGCGCAACAGTCGACAATTCTTTTTACCCTTTTTGTTATTTTCCAACTTTTTAATGCTTTCAATTGCCGAGAGCTCGGACAAGAAAGCATTCTTCGCCATTTCACAGACAATCGTCTGATGTTGGGCGTTTTTGCTTTGGTCTTTGTTTTACAAGTGATTATTACAGAATTCGGCGGGATGGTTTTCGGTACGGTTCCACTACCCCTTACTATCTGGGTAAAAATTATTATTACGGCGGTTTCGGTTCTGGTATTCTCGGAAATAGTTAAATTATTGAAAAGAGTTTTTTCCAAGAATGCGCAGTTGACTACGGACTAAAAAGTTTAAATATGTATTGACATTGTTAGCCTTGTCGTATATATTAGTA
>DOXU01000094.1:0-5485 GCA_003518885.1 Oscillospiraceae bacterium | reverse complement strand
GGGTTGCTGCCGCGGAGTAGTGGAGACACTATGAGATGGTAAACAGACAATGTCGAATCAAGGCATTGTATAATGCAACTTCACCGCCCTGCGAAGCCAAAACTTGAACGTTGACTTATTTTGGGCGGCGTGTCTTGGCGCGCAAGATCTGAATTTTTACCCTCTGTCAAATGTTTAAGTTTTGACAGGGGGTTTTCTATGCCCTCCTGTCAATGTTGGATTGAGATGATCAAGGTCCTAAAAAAGTTGGAAGGAGGCAGATGATATGGGAAAACCAATGAAAAAGAAAGTCCCGAAGACCCTTTTGCTTTTTAGCATACTTGGTCCGGGATTGATTACAGCAAACGCGGGGAATGACGCCGGTGGCGTTTTTACCTACGCTTCGGTTGGCGCCAGCTACGGCTACAAAATGATTTGGGGGTTAATCCTGATTACGGTCAGCTTGGCCGTTGTACAAGAGAGGAACGCCAGAATGGCTATTGTAACAGGGAAAGGATTGGCCGGGCTGATTCGTGAACACTTCGGCGTTAAGCTTACGTTTTTTGCCATGCTGGTTGCCGTAATCGCCAATTTCGGCGTTGTCATTGCGGATTTTGCGGGGATTGCAGAAAGTTTAGAGCTCTTTGGTGTCAGCAAATTTATTTCGGTTCCTGTTTTCGCCGTTTTAATTTGGGTGCTTGTTACAAAAGGTTCGTATAAGCGCGTGGAAAAGGTGTTTTTGGCTTTTACCCTCCTTTTCTTCGGCTACATTATTTCTTGTTTCTTAGTAAAACCTGATTGGGGGAACGTACTTCGACAATCTGTAACACCTACTTTGCAGATGAACCGCGGGTATTTGACAACATTTATTGGCATGATTGGAACAACGATTACGCCGTACATGCAGTTTTATTTGCAGTCCTCCATCGTAGATAAACGAATGAAAATTTCGCAATTAAAGTATGAGAAGGCAGATGCCTATTTTGGTGCAATTTTCGGAAATCTGATTGCCTTTTTTATCATTGTTAGTACAGCAGTTACGCTCTTTAAAGCAAAAGTTACGATTAGTTCGGCAGAGCAAGCCGCCATGGCCTTGGCACCGCTTGCTGGAAGATATGCGACCGTTTTGTTTGGTGTCGGCCTGCTTGGCGCTTCCGTTCTTGCCTGTGCTGTTATACCGCTTTCTACCTCTTACACCGTATGTGAGGCATTTGGTTTCGAAAGTGGTGTGGACAATCGGTTGGAAGAGGCTCCGGCATT
This sequence comes from Oscillospiraceae bacterium, assembly GCA_003518885.1. Classification (GTDB taxonomy): domain Bacteria; phylum Bacillota; class Clostridia; order Oscillospirales; family Ethanoligenentaceae; genus Ethanoligenens. The sequence goes on along the minus strand of DOXU01000094.1, from coordinate 4,246 downwards.
TTATACGATTTACACTGCCATGATTATTGCAGGTGCCGCCGTTGTTCTCGTCCCTGGTTTATCATTGATTAGTGTCACACTGTTTTCGCAGCAATTGGCGGGCATTCTTTGCCCCATCATTTTAATTTTCATTGTGATATTGGTGAATAATAAAAAAATTATGGGAGAATACGCCAATACAAAGAGGCAAAATATTCTTTCGTTTGCGACGGTCGGATTTATTGTAGGAATGACATTGCTACTTTTTGTTGTGCTGCCATTGTTCTACAAATGAAAAGAAAATATTGTAGAAGGAATCGATTATTGAAAATCGATTCCTTTTTTATTTTGGCTAAAATCAAATATAATAAAGCCAATATATTTACTTGACAACTAGGGGGAAGAAGTATACTATAAAGCACATGCACTGCAATTATACGTATATATATAATATTAATAATAATTCATTAGGGGGAATTATCATGAAAATTTTTGCTAAAGCACTAGCATTAACAGTCACCAGTTCGGTACTTTTGTTGGGCTTGGCAGGATGCAGCAGTGCAAAGGGAAGCTCGTCATCAACATCACAACTATCTACGTTAAATGTTGCTGTTTTTCCAAATTCAACGCACGCACAAGGCCTTGTAGGAAAAGATAATGGAGATTTCCAAAAGGCGCTTGGTTCACAAACGAAAGTCAATTGGAAGACGTTTAACGCGGGGCCGGATGAAGTGCAAGCTTTTCTGACTGGGGATGAAGACATTGGCTTTATTGGACCGGGTCCAGCTGTTACAGCAAATGTACAGTCACATGGGGATATTCAGATTGTGGCTGGAGCAGCGAATGGTGGATCATTGTTAGTAGCGCGTAAAGGTGAGAATATAACAAGCGTGAAAGATCTTGCGGGTAAATCAGTGGCCATTCCGCAATATGGAAATACACAACATTTGTTATTGCTAAACTTACTCAAAGAAAATGGGTTACAAGATACTAGCAAAGGCGGCACGGTAACAGTAAAGGCAGTAAATAATGCGGATGTGCAAACATTGTTTGATAAAGGCTCCTTGGATGCCGCCCTTGTGCCTGAACCGTGGGCCTCTACATTAATTCAAGGGGACGGTGCGCAAGTAGTGTATAACCAAAACACACTTTGGCGCAATGGAAAGTACGCCACAACGGTTGTTATTGCACGTAAAGATTTTATCCAAAAACATCCGAAAGAATTAAAAGCTTTCTTGAAAGCGCATGTTCAGTTGACAGATAAGATTAATGCCCATCCGGATGAAGCGGAGCAAGCAATCAACAAGCAGCTGTATGACATAACAAAGAAGAAATTAAGTGATGATGTGCTAACGGCTTCTTTGAAAAATACGCCTGCTGTATATAGTATAGAAAAAGACTCTGTTTTGGATTTTGCAACATTTGCAAAAGATGGGGGCTATCTCAGTGGGAATGTGGATAAAAAAGCACTTTTTGATCTGGATCCATTGAATGCGGTTCTGAAGTCTCTTGGAAAACAAACTATTTCGTAAGGAGAGAAAAACCGTTTAATGGATAAAAAACGGAAAATGATACAAGAAACCCGTTAAGTTGAAAAAAGAAAATATTGGATTTTCACAATGGCTATTCGTACTTCGTTTTAACCGATAAAACAAAAAAATCTCCTCCATTTTATAAAATATAATAAAGTTGATGCTTTAACTTGACAAATGGAGAGCCGGAGAATAAAATGAGCACATGCGCTTTAATTATACGTATACAAAGCATGTTAGTAATGATTCGGCTGGAGGAAGATAGCGTGAGATTTTTTGCAAAAGCGCTGGCACTAACAGTTGTAGGTTCAGCGCTTTTGCTGGGCTTGACGGGGTGTAGTAGCACAGAAGGAAAATCATCGGGGCCGTTATCTACATTGAATGTTGCATTGCTTCCCAACATGACCCATGCGCAGGGTCTTGTTGGAAAAGAAAACGGGGATTTTCAAAAAGCCCTTGGTTCTCAAACAAAGATTAGTTGGAGGACATTCAATGCAGGGCCAGATGAGGTGCAAGCCTTTTTAACAGGGGCTGAAGATGTTGGCTATATTGGACCGGGCCCAGCAGTTACCGCTAATCTGCAGTCACATGGAGATATTCAGATTGTGGCGGGCGCTACAACGGGGGGGACTCTACTTGTTGCGCGCAAAGGGTCAAATATTAAAAGTTGGAAAGATCTTGCTGGAAAATCAGTTTCGGTTCCGCAGTATGGAAATACGCAACATCTACTGTTGTTGGATTTACTGAAAAGGAATGGGCTAAAAGATACCAGCAAGGGGGGAACCGTCGAAGTGAAGGCGGCAAACAATTCAGATATCTCAACATTGTTTGACCAAGGTTCACTAGACGCAGCACTTGTACCTGAGCCCTGGGCGTCTACATTGATTCAAGAGGACGGTGCGCAAGTAGTTTATGATCAAAACACACTTTGGCGTAATGGGCAATATGCGACAACGGTTGTTGTTGCCCGTAAAGATTTTATTCAAGAACATCCAAAGGAATTAGAAGCCTTTCTGAAAGCGCATGTTCAGTTGACAGATTATTTGAACAAAGACCCAGAAGATGCGCAAAAAGCGATAAATAGTCAAACATATATTTTGACTAAAAAGAAACTAAGTAGCAATGTGCTGGCATCTTCTTTAAAAAATACACCGGTCTCCAATGATCCTATTGTGGATTCCGTTTTGGAATTTTCTACGTTTGCAAAAGAGGATGGCTATCTGAATGAAACAGCGGATAAGAAGACGCTTTTTGATTTCACAGCTTTAAATCGGGTGTTAACATCCCTTGGGAAAGCGACGATTTCGTCATAATTTGAAAGGTGTTGAGATTCGATTGTCATGGGTGCGAATGTGACAGATCTATTTTCATCTTTAGAACCACAAGAACGACGTGTTTTTTGGGTGCTGCAAAAACAAGGCCCTCTTTCCAAAAACCAATTGCAACAAATTACAGGATTTAAGCTGACAACGTTAAACCGCTTTTTACGCCCTTTAGAAGAAAAGTCCCTGGTGATTCGGTCACAATTTGGGAAATCTTCTGGGGGACGTAAGCCGGCTCTTTATGACGTTAATGATCGGACTTATTATATTCTGGGTGCTGACATTTCTCGTATTTACATGAAAGTGGTTGTGACGAATTTAAAAATGCAAGTGGTTTTGTCACGTCATTTTGATATGGAAGAAACGTCTACCCCAGAGTGGACCGTGAAGAAAATTACAGAAGTGGTTAAAGAATTGCTTTTGACAAAGGTGATTGATGCTAAAATTCTGCTGGCAGGGGTTGGAACAGTTGGGCCAATGGATAAGCCAAGAGGAATGTTAACTTCTCCACGTTATTTCAAAGCACCTGGATGGCATAATGTCCCGATTTCTATGTTGTTAGAATCGACATTAGGGTGCCATGTTGCCTTGGACAATGGAGCGAATACTGCTGTTCTAGCAGAGTCTCTTTATGGCATTGGTTGCGGTCATGACCGTGTTTTATATGTTAACTGTGGAATGGGAATTCGCATGGGCACTTTTTTTGATGGAGCGCTTATTCATACAGCTGAGAATGAAGAAGACACTTTTGGTCATATGGTTGTAAATGCAGATGGGATACGCTGTGCATGTGGTAAACGGGGTTGCTTGGATTGCTATGCATCCGCTCGTGCAATCGCTGAAAATTTTAAAAGACACAGAGAAGCAGGAGAAGGTTCCACGCTTCCTGCGAATGCTCCGTGGAGGGATATCTGTATGGCGGCGACAGATGATCACCTAGCAAAGGAAATGATATTACGCGCGGCATTTTATTTAAATGTTGGGCTTTCTAATTTAATTGGATTATTGGAGCCGGGATTAGTGATTCTAAGTGGACCACTTATTCAGATCTCTACATTATATTATCAAACAGTTGTTAAGCAAGCGAATCTCTTGAATTATTCACATAAAAATAAAACGAATTTTCACCGTGGGGGAAATTTTAAAGGCGATGCCATCGCAGTTGGAGCGGCTGCTTTGGCACTTGAGGAAGCAATTGGGGTCAATACGGCTATTTCACACGTATAAATAGGAAACATGTGCGATCATCGTAGCAAAATGGAGGCGTTGCATCAATGAGTCTTATTATTAAAGATGTAAATAAGAACTACATAGCAGATGGAAAACCAGCTCGTGCATTACATGATATTAATTTGAATTTGAAAGATGGCGAATTCGTGTGTGTGCTTGGCCCATCAGGTTGTGGAAAATCCA
>DOXU01000233.1 GCA_003518885.1 Oscillospiraceae bacterium | reverse complement strand
GCAATGTCATCCGACTTTTAAAGATGCTGACTTTCTTGCCGCTGGAAGAAATTGAGCAATATTCTACATTGGAAGGTAGTAAACTAAATAAGGCAAAAGAGATTCTGGCTTATGAGCTGACTAAGCAAGTACATGGAGAAGAAGCGGCTATAAAAGCAAGAGAGGCTGCTAAAGCACTTTTTGGTTCCGGAAACAACCATGAAAATATGCCTTCTACAGAATTAAGTCAAACAGACTTACAAGATGGACAGATCACGATTCTGGAACTGTTGGTAAAGTGCGGTTTAGCATCCTCTCGTGGAGAAGGCAGACGCCTAGTGGAACAGGGAGGCGTCCGTGTTAACGATGTAAAGGTGTCTTCTTTCTCTAAAACATTTTCGGCTAATGTTCTTGCCAAAGGTTTTATCTTAAAAAAAGGTAAAAAGGTCTATCATAAGGTATCTTTAAAGTAAGATGATCTTACAGAGCAAAGTGGCTTTCAGTTGCGCAAGCAACGCTTAAAGAAATCATTTTCTAGAATATAGCTGTCATCACAGGGTTTACGTAGTTTTGCAATGTTTTGCCCTTTTACACCGGCAATGACAGTGGTCTTCCCAATCATATTTAAAATATCAAGCACGGCAATATAATCACTGTCGCCACTTAGAATTAATGCCGTATCATATGCATTCATAAATGCTTTAGTAATGACATGGACGGCAATATTGATGTAGGTTCCTTTTTCTTCCTTATAATAGGTACGATGATAGTTAATGTCCATTTGAAGCGTTTCATCAAGCTGCCTGGCAACATAGGAACCCTCCACAACGGTGAAATAATGCTGATTCTTCATTCCATTAATCCAATTGTTATAGTGTTGCCAGCGAGGAAGTTTCATCAGGAAATCATCTGGTTTGGGCACAAATAAAAAGGTTTTGACTAAATGATTGTCTCCAGGCAGTAGTTTCGTTAATTCAACCGGAATTGCATTGTAATCTAAACGAGGAGCTTGCGCGCCTTGTTCACGATAATAATTGAGCAAGGCAATCTCAAAGTTTAGCTGGTCAATAAAAACCATTACGCGTTGCATAAATATAAACTCCTTAATCTAAATAATTGCGGGAAAAAGGTCGGTCAGCTGAAAAGCTGACAGACCTTTTCTCGCTCATTCTATATATGTTGACCAAGTGGCCACTTTTCATCTCTTTATTATACACATATTTTACCTAAAAGCAAAGATCTCCTATTTTATTTCTTTATGAATAAAGGGAATATTCCGTTGAGTGACTTCATAGGCAAAATAGTTTTCACTATTTTATTTGAACCTGATGAGGGAGGTAAGTAAACCATGAAAAATGCATATACAATGGGGACTACCTTAAATAATGGTGTTCATTTACCATGGCTTGGATTAGGAGTTTATAAAATGCCAAAGGCGGAAGCGGCGAAGGCGGTTCGTACGGCGCTCCAAAACGGGTATCGTGCCATTGATACGGCTTCGTTTTATGGAAACGAGGAAGGGGTAGGGGAAGGTATTCAAAGCAGTGGGATTCCTCGAGATGAAATCGTTCTTACAACTAAAATATGGAATACAGATCAAGGGTATGATCAAACTTTGCATGCTTTTGATGAAAGTAGAAAGCGATTAGGTTTACAATATATTGACCTATATTTAGTACATTGGCCAATTAAAGCAACTTTTCGTGAGACTTGGAGGGCATTGGTACACCTATACCGTCTCGGTTTTGTGCGAGCAATCGGTGTTAGCAACTTTCAAATTGAGGATCTAGAAGCAGTTATACAGGATACCGGCGTTGTACCCGTTATTAATCAGGTGGAACACCACCCGCTTTTAAACAATCAAGCACTGCATTTTTATGCGAATGTGCATAATATTCGCATTGTTGCATGGAGTCCTCTTTTACGCGGGCAATATACCGGTTTGCCCACCTTATACAAATTAGCTCAGAAGTATCAGCGTACAGTTCCGCAGATTATTCTACGGTGGGACCTACAAAATGGTGTGGTTGTTATTCCTAAAACCACACACAAAGAGCGTATGATTGAAAATGCCCAAATTTTTGATTTTACTTTGGAACCGAAAGATATGCAGGTTATTGATAATTTAAATCAGGACCGACATTTTGGCTCTGTTCTTGATTCCGACGGAAGAACGTTAGTGCGTATCCCATAATGCAATGGAAAAGGCCACATCTCTCTTGAGATGTGGCCTTTTCTTTTTCAGATATCATAGGTAGATACGGCTGTTCCTCACAATGGTCAAAACCAGAAGTGATAGAAAACCGCCAATGATGGCAGTGACCAGTTGCGGCCAAGAAAACATAAAAGAAATCATATTGGCCACGATTGGTTTAGTATTAAAAAGTAATGGGACAATCCATTTAGAAACCATTAGCCACAAGAAAAGAAATTTCACCACGGCCCCCAATATTATGCCAGTTGTATCAATAACCAAGCTAGCAGGCTGATAATGGGCACCGTCGTGGGAAAAGAAGATCCACGTAATGGCAACAAGAATAAGATTTCCAACAGCAATAACGGGAATAAGTTGAGGAAACGCCATTTGCCCAAAGGCAAAGGCCAAAATAGGCGATAAAATGGCAGCAGCAGCCGTTCCGGGTAATCCAAGAGTTCCTGCTCCCACAATAAGAACTAAATTGACAAGTGAGCCAGTGAAGAGCTGCCCAACAAGTGGAACGGATTTTGGAATAGCAAAAGTGAGTAGTTGCACAACAACCATCAGTGCAATCAATAGGCCTGCTTGCGCAATCCAAAGAATATGATTCGTTCTTTTTTTAGTCTGAAACATGATTTCTCCTCCAAATGAAATGCAACAAAAAATCCGCTTTTATTATAAAAAGGTGGTTTTTGTTGCCCTCAGTTCAGTATACCGCCGCAATAGAGAAATTGCAATGTTGAAAAAGCGCGTAAAATCACGAAAAAATAGGAATTGGAAAATTTATTATCAGCTCTCTCAAAAAAATCTTCTGTACTTTTTATCCTTTTATGTGGTAATATTGCCTATATAAAGAAGTTGTGAGGGATAAAATGAATACACTTATTTTACTGCTTGGCGGTATTTTAATCGGGCTAATGATTAGCATGAATGGTTTGCTAGCAGCCTACTTAAATGTATTTGAAATTAGCCTTGTGGTTCATCTCAGTGGTATGATTTTATTGCTAATGATCATTTGGCTGGTGCAAAGAAAGCGCATACGTCTGCGCGGGGCGCCGAAGTATGTTTATCTTGTAGGAGTTTGTGGTGTCACTTTGGTCGTTACTAGCAGTATGGCTACTCTCGCAATTGGGGCAGCAACTAGTATGGCACTCAGCATCGCTAGCCAAATGATCATTTCATGTGTTATCGATCATTTCGGTTGGTTTCATGTTCCCGTCAACAAATTTCGCTTGCGGCGTATCCCCGTTTTTTGTGTCATTCTGGCGGGGTTACTTTTGTTAATCTATTCCTAAGGAGGCTATTTTTTGCTGCTATTTGTCATTTTGTCCTTAGTGAACGGTTTGCTTACTACTTTGAATAAGATGTTAAATCTGGAGGCGACTCACTCTCTAGGAACAACAAATGGAACTTTAATCAATTATATTGAAGGTACGATTCTTTCTTTAATCGCTGTATTTGTTATGGGAAAAATGCATCTAATTTATTTCGATTATTGGGGACATATCCCGCCTATTACATTAATGGGTGGAATTTTCGGATTGATAGCCACGTTATTTGCTATGGTAGGTATGGCAAAAGTGCGCATTTCTTATTCCACTGTGATTTTGCTAGTTGGACAGCTTGGTGCTGGCTTTTTTGTAGATGCGATTATTGCCGGAAAGGTAATTCCTCTCAAGATTTTAGGCATTATTTTGGTGGCGTTTGGTATTTTCCTTGATCAAATTGTCTCAGGAAAATGGAAACAAAAAGCTTCCTCCGAAAATTCCGTAAAATAAAATAGCCCCCAGAAAAATACACTTCCTGGAAGCCTTGCTGCCCTATAGGGAAAATTTTATTTTTTATTAAGAAAATATCAAAAGAAAATATCCTTTTTAAAACTTATGCCGTCCGTAATATTGGGTAGGTTGAAAAGATCCAAAATCGTCGCACCAATATCTGCAAAAGTAGATCTAACGCCAAGATTATGGCCGGGTAAAATAGATTTTCCGTAGGCTAAAAGGGGAATATATTCCCGCGAATGATCAGTGCTTGGTGTGGACGGATCGCATCCATGGTCAGCCGTAATTAACAGAACGTCTTCATCATGCAATTTCGCAAGAAATTCATTCAACCATGTGTCAAAAACGGAAACGGCATTTGCATAGCCATTTACATCATTACGATGACCAAAAAGCATGTCAAAATCGACTAAATTAATGAAACACAATCCATTAAAATCGGTTTGTACAATTTGCATGGCCTGTTCCATCCCTTCTTGATTATTCTCAGTGTGATAAGACTTTTGAATGCCTTTAGTAGCAAAAATATCACTAATTTTTCCCACACCGATCGTATCAAAACGATTTTGATTTAGTTGTGTTAACATGGTATCACGAGGAGGAAGCAGAGAAAAATCACGTCTATGCGGGGAGCGAATGTAATGGGGAGCTACACCAGTGAAAGGGCGTGCAATGATTCTGCCCACTGCATTTGGGCCTGTTTGCAATTTCTTCCGTAACTCTGCGCAAATTCGATAAAGTTCTTTTAAAGAAATAACAGATTCATGCGCAGCAATTTGCAATACACTATCAGCAGAGGTGTATACGATGAGATTTCCTGTTTTTTGGTGTTCTTCCCCATATTCCTCAATTGCCTTTGTGCCAGAATAAGGAGCATTACACAACACATGATGATGACTGATTTGTTCAATATCATGTAATACTTCCGAAGAAAATCCCTGTGGAAAAGTAGGCATGGGAATGGAGGAAACAATTCCCGCGATCTCCCAATGTCCGGTTGTAGTATCTTTTCCAACAGACTGTTCTGCTAATTTGCCAAAACTTCCACGAGGATGAACAA
>DOXU01000172.1 GCA_003518885.1 Oscillospiraceae bacterium | reverse complement strand
ATATTTATCCATCCTTGGCAAAGAAGTAACCTCCGCCTTTTCCGGTCGAATGATCAATATTCATCCGTCTCTCATTCCCTCCTTTTGTGGTGCAGGCTATTATGGTCTGCATGTCCATGAGGCTGCCTTGAAATATGGCGTTAAGGTCACGGGAGCAACCGTGCACTTTGTGAATGAGATCCCGGATGGAGGTGCCATTATTCTACAAAAGGCGGTGGATGTTCTGCAAGATGACACGCCGGAAAGTTTGCAAAAGCGTGTGATGGAGCAGGCTGAATGGGTGATTCTTCCACAAGCGGTCTCCTTATTTTGCGACGGATTATTATCTTTGACAAAAGACGGAAAAGTGATTATCAACGAACGGGGGAAACAGTAATGAGCGGAGAGGAACTTCAAGTACCAGTCGGTGAACTCGGCATTATTGGCATGAAAGGCTGCGAGGATACACTAGAAGAAGTTAATAACTGGATGGTCCAGTGGCGCGGAAGCCGCAATGAGAATGGGTTCAAAATCAATGTGGATTGCCCACGTTTTGGCACAGGTGAAGGAAAAGGAATGCTACGCCAATCTGTGCGTGGCCATGATCTGTTTATCATCACAGACATGTTTAATTATGGTGTCACCTATGATATGTATAATATGAAGGTGCCAATGAGTCCGGATGATCATTTCCAGGATCTTACCCGCGTTATTGCCGCTGCTGGCGGAAAGGCACGTCGTATTAATGTCATTATGCCTATGCTTTATGAAGGCAGACAACATAAACGTGTTGCGCGTGAATCACTTGACTGCGCCATCATGTTACAGGAATTGCAGCGTCTTGGTGTAGATAATATTATCACCTTTGATGCACACGACCCACGCGTACAGAACGCAATCCCATTAAACGGATTTGAAAGCATACAACCAACTTATCAAATGCTGAAGACCCTGGTACAAGAAGAACCAGATATGAAATTTGACCGCGAACGCCTGGTCATCATCTCTCCGGATGAAGGCGGCCTCGGTCGTTGTATTTACTATTCTTCCGTTTTGGGTTTGGAACTCGGCATGTTCTACAAGCGACGTGATTATGCCACGGTTGTTAATGGACGCAACCCCATCATTAGTCATGAATATCTTGGCGGCAGTTTGGAAGGCAAGGACGTCATTGTCGTTGATGACATCATCTCCTCTGGCGACTCCGTTTTGGATATTGCGCAGCAATTGCGTTCCAAAAATGTAGGCCGTATCTTTATCTTTGCAAGTTTTGGTCTTTTTTGTAATGGCCTTAAACGCTTTGATGAAGCGTATGCTGCTGGTTTGTTTGATAAGATTTTTACAACAAACCTGGTCTATCGCACGGACGCTTTGAAAGCTCGCCCATGGTATGCTGAAGTAGATATGGCTAAATATATCGCTTTGGTTATTGACACTTTGAATTTTGACGGCTCTATGAGCGATTTACTGGATCCATCCAGTCGCATTAAACGTCTTTTGAACCGTACAGAAAAAAAATAATGATAACAGGAAAATAGGCTTTGCTTTAACTTGAATCAGGTAAAAGCATTTGCTATACTAATATTGTAAAAAGCCGTATGACTGGCGGAAGTGGACAACCACATGGAGTACGGCGCCGTCCTTTTATATAAGAGCGGGAATGCCGACCGCCTGGGCATAGTGTAAACTATCCCGGGCGGTCTTTTTTTATTTTGAAAAGGCGCCGGGAGACCTTATAGGAGGAATTATGAAAAAACGTGCTCTCATTAGTGTTTCGGACAAAAACGGTGCTGCAGACTTCGCTAAGGCATTGGAAGCATTGGACTTTGAAATTGTTTCTACTGGTGGAACGGCACATACTCTTGCTCAAGCTGGTATCCAAGTTACGAATGTCAGTGATATTACCGGATTTCCGGAATGCTTGGATGGCCGTGTAAAAACTCTTCATCCCAAAATTCATGCTGGCATCTTAGCCATGCGCGATAATGCTGATCATATGCGTCAATTACAGGAACTGGATGTGACCCCGATCGACGTGGTTGCTATCAACCTTTATCCTTTTAAAGAGACAATCTTAAAACCTGGCGTCACATTAGAAGACGCCATTGAAAATATTGATATTGGTGGACCTTCTATGATCCGCGGGGCCGCTAAGAACTGGCAGGATGTCGCAGTTGTAATCGACCCGGCTGATTATCCACTAATTCTACAGGAATTACGTGAAAAGGGTGCTGTTTCTCGAGAAACCAAATTTCAACTTGCCACAAAAGTTTTTGAACAGACCGCTCAATATGATGCTTTAATCGCACAATATCTGCGCAAGGTATCCGGGAAAAATGATTTTCCTGAGAAATTAACTCTCACCTATGAAAAACGACAGGACATGCGTTATGGAGAGAATCCACATCAACCTGCTGCGTTCTACGCAGAAATCGGTGCGCCGTCCAATACACTGACAGCGGCAAAACAATTACACGGCAAGGCGCTCTCTTACAACAATATCAACGACGCCAATGGTGCTTTGGATTTGCTGAAAGAATTCGGGAACGCGGTTCCCACTGTCGCCGCCGTTAAACATGCAAACCCCTGCGGTGTGGCAACTGGCTCCACCTTAACGGAGGCCTATTTACGCGCATATGCAGCAGATCCCGTCTCTATTTTTGGTGGCATTGTTGCTTTAAATCGTATTGTTGATGTTGCCACTGCTACAGAACTGGCAAAAATCTTTCTCGAAATTATCATCGCTCCAGGATATGACCCGGAAGCGCTCGCCATCTTGGAAAAGAAGAAAAACATCCGCTTGCTTGCTCTTCCAGACCTTTCCAAGGCAAATGACCCTCATACGCTAGATATGCGAAAAGTCGTAGGTGGATTACTGGTACAAAAACTAGACACTTTTCTTCTGGACGAAAAAACCCTAAAATGCGTTACCAAACGCCAGCCTACCACCGAGGAATTAAAAGAACTGCACTTTGTTTGGAAGGTTGTTAAGCATACAAAATCCAACGGCATCGCTCTTTCAAAAGATCAACAAACGGTGGGCATCGGCCCTGGACAGACCAACCGCATTACCGCTCTAGAATTGGCCATTAAGTACGGCGGGGATAACGTTAAAGGCAGTGTCATGGGTTCGGATGCCTTCTTCCCCTTCTCTGATTGTGTAGAAGCAGCGGATAAATAGGGTATTACGGCCATTATTCAGCCCGGCGGTTCCATTCGCGATGAAGACTCTATTAAAGCAGCGGATAAAGCAGGCATTGCCATGGTCTTTACCGGATATCGACACTTTAAACACTAAACCCGTGTAGCCAAGGGAGGATTTCCATTATGGATCTATTCGTTATTGGAGGCGGAGGCCGAGAGCACGCCGTTATTAAAAGCTTGAAAAAGAGTGCTCATGTTGGCACTATTTACTGTGCACCTGGCAATGCAGGCATCGCCCAAGATGCGAAATGCGTTCCTCTTAATCCTACTGACATAAAAGGCATTGTAGAATTTGTAAAAAGCAAAGCAATTGGTTTTGTCGTCGTCACGCCGGACGATCCTCTTGCACTAGGGATGGTAGATGCCCTAGAGGCTGTCGGTATCAAAGCCTTTGGCCCTAACAAAGCGGCCGCGGAAATTGAAAGCAGTAAAGTATTTTCTAAAAATTTAATGAAAAAGTACAACATTCCAACAGCCGAATATTCCGTGTTCGATGCCCCTGCTGATGCTCTCACCTTCATCACCGCACAAGGCAAATATCCCACCGTCATTAAAGCTGATGGTCTTGCCAAGGGAAAAGGCGTTATCATTGCTCAAAGCGAAACCGAAGCCCGTGAGGCCCTCCATTCCATTATGGATGATAAGATTTTTGGCTCTTCTGGAAATCGCGTGGTCGTTGAAGAGTTCCTTACCGGCCCAGAGGTGAGTATATTGGCCTTTACAGATGGCGATACACTTAAGCCAATGGTATCCTCAAAAGATCACAAGCGTGCATTTGATGGGGATGAAGGACCAAATACAGGTGGCATGGGTACCATCAGTCCCAACCCATACTATACAGATGACATCGCTTCCATTTGTATGCAATCTATTTTTTTGCCCACCATAAGAGCCATGAAAAAAGAAGGACGCCCGTTTAAAGGTTGTTTATATTTCGGCCTTATGCTGACAGAAAAAGGGCCAAAGGTAATTGAATATAACGCCCGCTTCGGTGATCCCGAAACACAAGTCGTTCTCCCACGTTTGCAAAGTGATCTTCTTGAGATCATGGAGGCAGTTGCAGATAACCGTTTAAACGAAATAGAAATCAGGTGGGATGCACGCCCATCCGCTTGCGTTGTGGCCGCCTCTCATGGCTATCCAGGAAATTATCAAACAGGCAAAAGAATTTTCGGTATTGAACAGGCTGAGGCCTCTCCTGGTGTCACTGTTTATCATGCGGGCACACGTATAGATGATAAACAATTGGTCACTGCTGGCGGCCGTGTGCTTGGTGTAACTGCATTAGGGTGTACACTTGCCCAAGCACTGCAAAAGGCTTATTCTGCACTCGATGAAATTCAGTTTGAAGGCAAACAATTCCGCCATGATATTGGAAATTAAGAAATATCAAAAGAAAGCGGAGAATGTTAATAACATTCTCCGCTTTCTTTTTTAACAGTCTTACGTGAAT
>DOXU01000092.1 GCA_003518885.1 Oscillospiraceae bacterium | reverse complement strand
GGTGTGCAGGTTATGGGCGTTAAGGGCGAACTTTATTCTGTTTATTCGCCAGATTTGCAACAGGGCATGGCTAAGCTTTGTGCTAAAGCGGGCATTATCGTCCCGAACATCACGGAGGCAACTCTTTTGCTGGGTGAGCATTATCACGCAGCTGCCTATAAAGAGGCGGAGATTGAAAAGCTCTTACATGCGCTTGCCAAACTGGGTGCCCCTAAAGTGGTGCTTACGGGCGTGGACTTTGGGGATGGCAAATTAGGTGCGGCATGTTATGATCAGCAGACAGACGCCGTTTCTTACGCCTTTAATCAGAAAATAGAGGGGTACTACCATGGAACCGGTGATGTTTTTGGTAGTGCACTTCTGGCGGGTCTCATGCGGAATAAAACGTTGGCAGAATCCACACAGTTGGCGGTGGACTTTACTGTTGGCAGTATCAAACGTACCCATGCGGCAGGGGATGATGTCCGTTTTGGGGTTGATTTTGAAGAAGAATTGCCTAACTTCATGCGAAATTTAGGTTTGCTCTCAAAATAAAAATGGGGAAATGAACTGTGAGAAAATTTTTTGAAGAATTTAAAGCGTTTGCGATAAAAGGGAACGCCTTTGATTTGGCCATTGGTGTCATTATTGGTAGTGCGTTTAATACCATTGTTTCTTCATTGGTCAAAGATATTATCATGCCGTTTTTAAGTATCTGGCTTGGCCGGGTCAATATTACGGATTTGAAGTTAATCATCCCCGGAATCCTGGGGGGCGCCAAAATCACCGTAACATATGGGGTGTTTTTGCAGGCCGTCATCAATTTTGTCATCATTGCCTTTTCTATTTTTGTCATGATCAAGGTTGCTACCAGCTTTCATAAAGCGGAAGAGGCGAAAGAAGAAGCAAAACCAGCCGATCCGTCTTTGGTTGTTTTGCAAGAAATTCGTGATCTTTTAAAAGCGCAGAATGGCGTACCAGCCGAAATGGAAGAAGCGGAAAAAATAGAAAAAGCAGGAGAAGACGTAGAACCGAGTCATACATAATTGGCATAATCCTGTCCATAATAGAATGAAAAACAAATCTTAATTTGCTTAAAAACTTTTCTCGTCTTAAAAGCGACCAGTAAAGTTGGCAAAGCATAAAAAGGAGTGCATTTTCTATGTTGGATCGGATTGCTTTAATTTTGGTTATTATTGGCGCATTAGATTGGGGCAGTGTGGGGATTTTTAATCTCGATTTTGTTTCCTGGGCATTTGGTGGATCCCAGTCTGCTGCCAGTCGTGTGCTTTTCACCATCATTGCCATTGCAGGTATCTGGTGTATTTCTCTGCTGTTCCGTGACCGTGAGATTGTACACGAAGAGCGTCGCCCAGCCTAAATTGAACAGCTACATGCTAAAAGGTGACAAGAAAAAATGAAAGGGACATGCCATTTGGTGTGTCCTTTTTGCGTTTTTTTGATTTGTTGAAGGCTCTTCTAAATTTGTATGGGGCGATGGTCCGTTGGAAAAGGAAAATAAGATCAATGCTTCCTTCGCATGGTTGTCATTTTTTGCCCTGCAAAGAATATGTAAGCTTTAAAAAGGGAAATTTTGTTCTGATTTTTTTCGTATAAGGGGAAGAAGGGCTTGACATGTGTATGCGTGCACACATATAATACTAAAGTAGGTGATCAAATGAAAGATAAAAAAAAGATCGAGGCCTGTAATGCCAAAATAAAAGATTCCTTTGATTTTGATTTTTATAAAACCTTGTTCGATCCTGTGCGTGTGGAGATCTTGGTTTATCTTGCCAGCCATGGAAAACAGAGCATTAAAGAAATTGCCGAGAACTTTTCACAAGATCGTTCTGTCATTTCGCGCCATTTAGATTTGTTATATCGGTACAAAATGGTGCACAAGACAAAAGAGAGTCGTCATATTTATTATGAGGTGGATAAAGCCTTGATTGTAGAAAAATTTGAAGGCACAACCAAGAAATTAAAAGAGTTGATAGCAGCCTATCCAAAGAAAAAATAAGGGAGACCTTTTGTTCGATTATTTATGCATAAGTGTGCATTTATGCAGATTTAGAGGAGACTAAAATGAAGAGTATTCTTTTTGTGTTTACGGGAACGGGGAATAGTTTGTGGGCAGCCAAAGAGATCGCAAACGAGTTGGACGATTGTGCCATTGTCTCCATGGGGAGACGGCAAACTTATCCGTTGACGGAAACATATGATCGAATTGGCTTTGTTTACCCCACCTATTATCGTGGCGTTCCCGCCAAAGTGCGCCAGTTTGTCTCTCAACTGCAGTTGGGCGCCAATCAAAATGCTTATTTTTTTGCGGTGGCAACTTGTGGCGGTGCGGCTCACGCGGGTAATTCAATTTCTCAGTTGGCGCAGATCTTAGAGAAAAAGGGGGTGTCCCTTCACTATGGGAAACAGTTGGGTATGTTTCCTAACTATGTTGTGCTATATGATATGCGCCAAACGGTTCAAGAAGAAGCGGCACAATCTGCCCAGAATCTGCAGCCTATGCTCCAACAAATCAAACAGAAGACCTCCAATGTGGTGCCAAAGAAAAATAAATTTCTGGATCAGTTGGGGTATCGGCTCTTTATGCATTATGCCCCACGACTGGATCAAAAATTTAGCGTGTCGGACGCTTGTGTCCAATGTGGCATCTGTAAAAAGGTTTGCCCAGCGGAAAATATCGTACTGGGGGAGGATGGCCGTCCCCAGTTCCAGCATCACTGTGAACAGTGCTTAAGCTGTCTGCATAATTGCCCCGCCCGTGCCATTAACTATAAAGATAAAACACAAAATCGAAGACGCTATCATCATCCAGCCGTTACGTGGCAAGATCTTGCTAAGCTGAATCACGAAATTTGACGAAATTGTTTTCCATATATCATATACATGGTATAATAGCAGATAAGTGGTCTGATGGGTGCTATTTCATTTTCCCTCATTTTTATCAATATGGGGTTTGATATCTGCCAACATTTTCAAGCACACAAACAAAAAAGCACACCTTTAAAAGGTGTGCTTTTTCTGCTTTTGTGCAAAAAACTCAGCCCTGTTGCTCTAACAGTTCCTGGGTATCGCGTGCAATCAACAACTCTTCGTTGGTTGGAATGACATAGACACGTGCTTTGGATTCTGGTGTGGCAATGTCGCCTTCGTTGCCAAAGACGGTTGCAATGTTTTTGCCATCATCAATCCGAATGCCCAAATAATCCATATTGGCGCAAACAGCGGTACGCAGTGGGTGAGAGTTTTCGCCAATACCACCGGTAAAGACCAAAGCATCCAAACCACCCAAAGCGGCGATGTAAGAACCAATGTATTTCTTAATCTGATAACGAATCATGTTCAAAACAATCTGAGCGCGTTTGCTGCCCTTAGCGGCGGCTTCCTGCAAATCGCGGGCATCGCTGGAAACACCGGAAACGCCAAGGAAACCGGATTTTTCGTTCAAGATTTCTTCCATTTCCATAGGGGAGAGGTTTTCTTTTTGCATCAACTCGGTGACAACAGAAGGATCCAAGTCACCACTACGGGTTCCCATCATCAAACCACCCAGTGGGGTAAAGCCCATGCTGGTATCAATACAACGGCCATAGTTGACGGCCGAGATGGAAGAACCATTGCCCAAATGGCAGGTCACGATTTTCAAATCGGACAGGTTTTTCTGCATCAATTTTGCGCATCGATGGCTTACATAACGGTGGGAAGTCCCATGGGCACCGTAACGGCGGAGACGGTATTTCTCATAATATTCAAACGGAATGCCAAACATATAGGCATGTGGTGGCATGGTCTGATGGAAAGAGGTGTCGAATACCATAGAGTTTTGCATATCTTTGCCCAGCTTTTTACGGCAGGCTTTTACAATCTCCAAAGCTTTTGGATTGTGCAGAGGGGCAAAGTTGATGACCTTTTCAAATTCCTCAATTACACTGTCGGTTACCAGGACAGAGGAAGGGAAGTTTTCACCACCGTTAACCACACGGTGTCCAACGGCGGCGATGTCTTTTGTGCTTTTCAGTACAGCAGCAGAGCCGTCGGTCAAGGTTTTAAGAACCAGTTCAAAAGCAGTTTCATGGTCGGGCAGTGGAATATTCATTTCCACTTTGCGGCCGTCGACTGTTTTGTGTTTAAAATGACCGTCAAGGCCAATACGTTCGCAGTTGCCCGAAGCGATGGCTGTTTCGCTGTCCATATCCATTAACTGATATTTTAAGGATGAGCTACCTGCATTGATAACCAGAATTTTCATTTATGATCCTCCCGCAGAACATTTATCATTGAAAAATTGGAACATGCCATGTACTATTATATAAAGGAAGGCCATTACTTTCAAGCATAATCAGACAATTTACCATCTTTTTATGAAGATGGCGGTTGGCACTTTGTCGTTATCTGGATGATGTTTTGAAAAGGATCGAGAAAAAGGGGGCGAAAAGGCAGGATGAATATTGTAGGAATTGCGGCAGAATTCAATCCGTTTCATCAAGGACATGCACAATTGTTTAAGCGGGTGCGTGCGCAGGGTGCACAGGGTATTGTGGTTGTGATGAGTGGCTGCTTTACCCAACGGGGAGAGCCTGCCTGTATGCCCCCTTCCGTGCGAAGGCGTGCGGCATTGCAAGCAGGGGCGGATCTGCTAATAGAGCTGCCTCTTCCTTGGGCCATGGCGTCAGCAGACACGTTTGCGGCCGGTGCGGTTGCCCTGTTAAAAGGACTTGGCTGTGTTCAGCACATGGTTTTTGGTAGTGAGTCGGGCAACATGGCACAGCTTGAAGCTTGCTTGCAAGCGCTTCAGGCAGTGGATGGCAGTCAAGCGCTGGCGAATGCATTGGCAGAGGGAAAGTCTTTTCCCCGTGCCCGCATGGAGGCGGTGAAGATGCTTTTTCCTACCTTGGATGTCGCCCCGCTTTCTCGGTCAAATGATACATTGGCGCTTTCTTATTTGCGTGCTTGTGCACAGCAAAAGGTGCAGTTTACCCCCGTTGCGGTGCGACGTGACCTTTCCTTTTTAAGTGGAGCGGAGATTCGACAAAAGTTGGAGAAAAATCCCGCGGATGCTTGGCCACATGTCCCTCCAGAGGCGGCAACACTTTATCAGCAGGCGGTTTCTGTTGGGGCTGCTCCGTTTTGCTTTTCCTTAGCAGAACGTGCTGTGTTGGCCCAATTGCGTTGCTTGTCGTCAAAGACGTTGCCTGCCTTACCGGATGTAAGTGAAGGGATAGAGAACCGATTGGTCACAGCAGCCAAGTCTGCACAAAGTCTGCAGGAATTATATTTTGCGGTTAAAACCAAGCGGTATCCACTTGCTCGTGTGCGTCGGTTGGTCTGGCATGCTTTTTTGCACAGTACAAAGGAGGATAGGGCTATTTTGCCCCCCTATTTGCGGGTGACAGGGATTGGTCGCCAAGGTGCCAAAATATTGCAGTTGGCCGGGCGAACCCATTCCTTGCCGCTGCTTACCCGGCATTCTGCTTGTAAAGAATTAGATGTTGTAGCCAAACGAATTTTTCATTTAGAAGAAAAAGCGACGGATGTTTATCATACATTTTTACCCCGCGTGCAGCCGGCTGGTCTTGCACAGAAAGTAGAAATTTTGCGTTTTTAAAAGGAGGAGAGAAAAATATGTTTGATGTTATTACAATTGGCGAATGCTTAATTGATTTCACCCCAGCTGGTGTTGGAGAGACAGGTGCGGCGCTTTTTGCCCGTGAACCAGGTGGTGCGCCAGCAAATGTGACGGTGGCACTCAGCCGGTTGGAGAATAAAACGGCCTTTATTGGGAAGGTAGGTGCCGACTTTTTTGGAGAATACTTAAAATTCACCCTGGGTTCCATGGGGGTGAATACTGATCACTTGCTTGCGACAACAAAAGCCCATACCACGCTGGCGTTTGTTCACATTGACCCAACCGGAGAGCGTTCTTTTGAGTTTTATCGGCGTCTTGGCGCCGATAGCCTTCTGAAAAAAGAGGAATTGCGGCAAGATTTTATTCAGCAGACCAAGATTTTTCATTTTGGCTCTTTTTCTCTTTCCACAGAGCCAAGTCGAACGGCGACTTTTGCGGCAGTCAAAATGGCCAAAGAGGCGGGCGCACTCATCAGTTACGATGTCAATTTCCGCAAACCGGTTTGGGAGAGCAAAGAGGAGGCCTTGCGCCAGATGCACAAAGGGCTGCAATATGCCGATATTGTCAAGGTTTCCTATGAGGAAATGTATTTGCTGAGTGGCGTTGAGGATGTGCAAGAAGGTGCCCGGATTATTAGTGAACATGGGGCTTCGTTGGTTCTGGTTACCCTTGGACGCGGTGGTGCTTTTTATCGTACAGAAAATGCGATGGGGCAGGTGCCGACCTTTGATGTGCATACGATCGATACCAATGGGGCAGGAGATGCCTTTGTCGCGACCATTCTGCATGCGTTGGTTGGAAAGACAGCGGCGGACCTAAAGGAGTTAACCACGATGGAGCTCAGTCATATCGTGGAACGCGCTAATGCAGCTGGTGCTTTGGCTACCACAAAAAGTGGTGCCATGCCAGCTATGCCTCCTTGGCAAAAAATTCAGGATTGTTGTCTGACAACGCCGCATCTTATTGTAGAGGCCTAATTTATTCGATTAAAAAAGTTTGTCTATTTTACAAATGGTCTTTTCTTCTTTTGGTAAAGATAGCAAGATCGTTTTGATCAACAAGGCATAAAGCTCTTCTGTTTTAAAATGGAGGCGTTTTATGTCTTCTTTTTTACGGAAGCAGGGGGAGCCAGTTTCCACTTTACCAGGAGGGCTTTCTGTGTACAAAGACGATGCGGTAATTTGGAAAATTCTCGGCCATTTTGGGGGTGTTGACCTGGCTCTCTTAAGCGGTATAATAGAGAAAGAGCACATGGTAGAATGGGAAAACAAACAGAGGTGAAAACATGGAACTTTGGGACATTTATGATGAGAATGAGAAAAAAACGGAGCGCACGATGCGTCGTGTCGATTGGCAGATGAAACCTGGTGAGTATCACCTGACTGTTCTTGGCGTCTTACAAAAGACGGATGGCCGGTATTTGATTACCAAGCGAAAGGCAGATAAAGAGTGGGCACCAGGAAAGTGGGAAGTGTCTGGCGGTGGCGTTTTGGCAGGGGAAACCTCTTTGCAGGCTGTCATTAGAGAAGTCGGAGAGGAAACCGGCATTGCAGTAACGAATGCTCGCGGTGGTTATGTTTTTTCCTATAAGCGAGAGAAAAGCAAAGAGAAAAATAACTATTTTTTGGATATTTATAAATTCGTTCTTGATTTCGACCTGTCAGATGTCAAAATCCAGGAAGAAGAGGTGGCCGCCTGTCGATTGGCAAGCAAGGAAGAGATCGAAGCACTGGCCAAACAGGGCGAGTTTTTGCATTATGAC
>DOXU01000156.1 GCA_003518885.1 Oscillospiraceae bacterium | reverse complement strand
GCGTTTGCTTCGTCGCTTGATCAGATTGGACCATTTGCCCGTACGATTGATGATGCCGCTTTATTGTTTGACGCAATAAAGGGAATGGATAAACGGGATGCAACGAGTTTTCGCGGAGAACAAACACCAATTGCTGGCACATTGAATGGGAATGTGCGAGGCTTACGTATTGGAATTCCACAAGCATTTTACGGAAAAGGTGTAGATGACCAGGTAAAAGAACAGGTTATGAAAACGGCTAAAGCATTAGAGAAAGCTGGCGCTGTTTTAACAGAAATCAATCTGCCTTCAACGCGATATGCCCTTTCTGCCTATTATATTATTGCTTGTGCAGAGGCTTCTTCGAATTTGGCCCGTTTCGATGGGGTAAAATATGGAGTCCGCGCGAAGCAATACGATGATCTATTGGCGTTGTATGAAAATTCCCGCTCAGAGGGATTTGGAGACGAAGTAAAGCGGCGGATTATGCTGGGGACTTTTGTATTGAGTTCCGGATATTATGATGCTTACTACCATAAGGCTAAATTGACACAAAAATTAATCCGACAGGAATATGTAGATGCTTTCACTTCTTGTGACGTTATTCTGACCCCCACATCGCCAATGACTGCATTTAAAATTGGGGAATGTATTTCTGATCCATTACAAATGTATGCATCAGATATTTGCACGGTTCAGGTGAATATTGCCGGCTTGCCGGCCGTCTCCGTTCCTTGTGGTGAAATTGATGGATTACCAGTTGGTGTTCAACTGATTGGAAAGAAGTTTGACGAGCGTGGCATTTTAAATGCAGGCAAGGCAGTAGAAGAAATCGCAGGTGTATTCGCACCCGCAGCACTTTAAGGGGGCAAAATCAAGATGGAGTACGAGACAGTTATCGGGTTGGAAGTACATGCTGAACTTTCAACAGAGACAAAAATTTACTGTTCCTGTAAAAATGCATTCGGAGCAGAAGTGAATACAGAGTGCTGTCCAGTTTGTACAGGAATGCCTGGCGCTTTGCCAACCTTGAATGAAAAAGTTGTGGAATATGCTGTACGGATGGGTTATGCTTTAAATTGCGAAATTAACGCTGTTTCTAAACAGGATAGAAAGAATTATTTTTATCCGGATTTGCCTAAGGCCTATCAGATTTCGCAATTTGATGTTCCTTTATGTGAACATGGTTATCTGGATGTTCTGGTTGACGGAGAGGAAAAACGTATTGGTATCACCCGAATTCATATTGAAGAAGATGCAGGAAAACTGTTGCATGGAGACAGTTTTGCAGGTTCTTTGGTTGACTTTAATCGCTGTGGTGTGCCTTTGATCGAGATCGTTTCTGAACCTGATCTGCGCAGTGCAGCAGAGGCAAAAGCCTATATGGAAACCATTCGTTCCATTTTATTGGCGCTTGGTATTTCCGATGGCAAGATGCAGGAAGGCTCTATCCGAGCGGATGTCAATGTATCCGTGCGTCCCAAGGGAAGTAAAGAGTTTGGTAATCGTTGCGAGATGAAAAATGTAAACTCTTTTAATGGTGCTTATCATGCCATTGTATACGAGGCAAAGAGACAGATCGAATTGCTTGGAAAAGGTGGCACGGTTGAACAGGAAACCAGACGATGGGATGATGCTCAAGGGAAGAATTGCCTGATGCGCTCCAAAGAGAATGCACAGGATTATCGCTATTTTCCCGAACCTGATCTGGGCGTTATTGTATTAGATGAGGATTATTTGCAAACATTAAAGGGGACAATTCCAGAGCTTCCTAATAAACGACAAATGCGGTATATGCAGAATTATGCTCTTTCCGAGTTTGATGCCGGTTTGCTGGCAAATGACCTTGATCGGGCTACCTTTTTTGAAAGCTGCCTGAAGTGTAATGGGGTATCAGCTAAAGCCATCGCCAATTGGATGAATGGCGATATTGCGCGCCTACTCGGTGATTCGGGTAAAATATTATCTGAATCTCAGGTAACTCCAGCAAAATTGGCAAAATTAGTACAACTAATTGAAAAATCGACTATTTCCAATACAGCAGGTAAAACCGTTTTAGAAGAAATTTTCAAAAATGGCGGAGAACCAGAGGAAATTGTCAAAGCAAAAGGTTTGGCACAGGTAAGTGATGCGTCAGAGTTAGAGTCTCTGGTAAAAGATATCTTGGCGCAGAATGAAAAATCGGTTGCCGACTACAAAAAAGGCAAAACAAATGCTGCAGGGTATTTGATAGGACAGTGTATGCGTGCATCAAAAGGGAAAGCTAATCCACAAATGGTACGGTCCTTGGTGCAAAAGGCATTGGATGAGGCCTGAATAGAAAGTCGATAGACTACTGAAGGAGGGACTGTCCATATGAGTCGCTTTGTGGACGCGAATTTGACTTTGTTGGCCGATTTCTATGAATTGACCATGGCAAACGGATATTTTCATGAGGGCATTTCCGACCAAGTTGCCTACTTTGATATGTTCTTTAGGCATGTGCCAGAGGACGGTGGGTTTGCCATTATGGCTGGCTTAGAACAAGTGATTCATTATCTGTCCAACTTGACTTTTGATCAGGAAGATATCGATTTTTTGGAAAGTAAGAATATCTTCGATAAAGGTTTTTTGGATAGCCTACTTCATTTTCACTTTTCTTGCGATGTGTGGGCAGTACCAGAGGGAACACCGATTTTTCCGGGTGAGCCTATTTTGACAGTACGTGGGCCAGTTGCGCAGGCACAATTTGTCGAAACGATGATTCTACTTTTGATTAATCATCAGTCTTTAATTGCTACAAAGGCGAATCGTATCGTTCGTGCTGCTGAAGGCAGGCCGGTCATGGAGTTTGGATCGCGACGGGCCCAAGGTGGAGACGCCGCTATTTACGGAGCCCGTGCAGCCGTCATTGGTGGTTGTGTAGGTACGGCCTGCACAATTGCGGACAAGCAGTTTGGTATTCCGGCAATGGGGACAATGGCACATAGTTGGGTGCAAATGTTTGATTCGGAATTAGATGCATTTCGTGCCTATGCTCGTCTTTATCCACAAAATTGTGTTCTTTTAATTGATACCTACAATGTTTTGAAATCCGGAGTGCCCAATGCAATTCGTGTGTTCCAAGAAGAAGTGATACCGCGTGGTTTTCGACCTGGCGGCGTTCGGATTGATAGTGGAGACATTACCTATCTTTCAAAACAAACGCGGGAAATGTTGAATAAAGTGGGTTTGACGGATTGTTCCATTGTTGCTTCTAATTCATTGGATGAGGTTATCATCCGAGATATTTTGGCGCAAGGTGCGCAGGTTGATTCATTTGGAGTGGGGGAACGTCTGATCACATCCAAGTCGGAGCCTGTATTTGGTGGCGTATATAAATTGGTTGCGGTTGAAAATGGGGAAAAGATCGTTCCCAAAATTAAGATCAGCGAAAATGTCGAAAAAATCACTACACCGGGTTTTAAGCAGGTGTGGAGGTTGTATGAACGAGAGAATGGCAAGGCAATCGCTGATTTGGTTGCTCTTGCAGAAGAAAAAATAGATAGTGCAAAGGCGTATGAGCTGTTTGATCCAGAGTTTACTTGGAAGCGAAAGATCATACATGACTACACAATAAAGCCGCTTTTAAAGCCGATTTTTTACCAAGGAAAATGTGTATATAAGAGCCCGTCTGTAAAAAAAATTGCCGCTTTTTGCAAAGAGCAAATTGCGACAATGTGGAGTGAGGTTTTACGTTTTGAAAACCCACACCGCTATTACGTGGATCTTTCACAATCATTGTGGAAATTGAAACACCAGATGTTAGAAAAACTATCAACACCTAATTGATAATGGGACGCTTAAATACGACAAAGCGTTGAGCGGTATAACTAATGAAGAATAACAAACATTCGGTGATAACTTTTGCCCATGGCAGCCAGAGTTGAAGAATATCCACAAAAAATTTCAAAAGTAAATAGTTAAAGATAAGCAGTCCCACGACCAACAGGTAATATTGTATGGCTCGGTGGGGCTGTTTTTTGCACATCAAATTGGAATGAAAGCAGAAATAACGATTTAGGCTGTATTGTACGGAGGAACTAGCCGTACGTGCCAGAATTACGCCGATTAAAAGACTGTGAAAACACCATTGAAAAATAAACAATAGAAAGTAATCGGCAACGGCGGCAGCTAAACTCGCTGTACAAAAACGCAGAGTAGGAAATAGTACGCGCAGAGAATCAATAAGCGGTCTAAAATGGGACGATTCATTTCGCGGAGTATAGATAGTATCAATATAAATCTCTTTAAGAGAATAACCGGCATTAGCAAGATCCAAAAGCATGTTAATCTCATATTCAAAGCGAGTGCCCTTAATGCGTAGCATAAGCGGTAATAAAGTAGCAGGGATGCCGCGTAATCCAGTTTGTGTGTCCGCAATGCTAATTCCGCTTGCCATTGTGAAAATTCCATGCATAGCGACATTCCCGACAATACTGCGCATGGGAACATGTCCACTAAACCGACGTGCCCCTAAAATAATCGCATGGTGAGCAAGTTTAAGTTCATATGCAACGCGTAGAATGTCTCGCAAGGTGTGCTGCCCGTCTGCATCTGCAGTGACGACGCCATCATTTTCTTGCATTTGTTCCAGAATATAAGAAAATCCCGATTTGAGCGCACAACCTTTTCCCTCGTTCTTTGCATGTGAAATAACGGTGCAACCACACGTTTTTACTTCTTGAAAGATTGGATCATAGGCTGGACCACTGCCGTCATTTACAACGACAATGTCGACTCCCTGTTCTTTCAATTCATGCACAAGTCGAATAAGGCAGTTGTTGGGCTCATAAGCCGGGATTAAAATAGTCATATAAAGCGCCTTCCTAGTTTCAACCTCTAATTTCTCTGGTCGGATGGCAATGGAGATAAAAGGTAGTTTTGACGAGAAGGAGCGCGTTATACATTGATGCTTAGAAGAATGCGATTAAATTTTAACGAGATTTACGTTTTTGTGCTATCTGGACATTAGCCGGGCGGTTGCAAAGTGACAAACCTGAGCAGCTTGAGATGATAG
>DOXU01000020.1 GCA_003518885.1 Oscillospiraceae bacterium | reverse complement strand
TTGGCCGAAACATATTCGACCATCACTTTTTTTCCAGCACCCAGATTGGTACGGCCATAATTTTCCCCTTCTTCATGAATTGTTGCCAAGATATCAGAATACCACGAAGATGCTAAAAAGAAATTGAGAAAACCCGGACCAGCAACTTCCGCATGCTCCAAGTATGTATTTTCAAATTGAAGCGCATTTAAAAGTAATTCCGCACTTTTACGTGGTGCCATTTTCAACGTTCTGGCACCAGCCATCGCGATATTGGCCGAAAAATCCCCGTGTGTACGCTCTGCGGGAACTTCAATAACAAATTCGGGAATGGACACATTAGGGAATTCTCCTGCTTTGACCAAGCGTGCAAATGCATCCCTTACGGTTTGGCGGATTTCTTCAGTTGCGACTTCCATTAGATTCTTCATGCTGCTCACCGACCTCCTTCACACTAATATGAACTTCATTACGGCTGACCAAGTTTGAATTAACATCCAACATATAACGAAAATTTAATTCTCCACCTGCATCATTTAACAGGGAATGAATTTGGCAACCGGAAACACCAAGAAGCATTTGTCCTAAGTCCGTATTATACTGACAAAGATGGCGCCGTCCTTTTTCCAAAATCAACCGTGAAGCTGTCTGACCGCTTCTTGTCAACGTGACAGCGTCATCCCCATCTATCTTTACGGTAGTCGTTACACCAGCAAATCCCGTTGCCTCTGTCTCTTTATAACGAATATAATACTTTCCATTCCGTTTATAGTACCGGCCGGCGGTTACCATTTCGACAACATCTGGTACGCCATCATCTGTATTCACCGTTCCAGTGATGCTGATGAGCACATCCTTTTGCATCGAGCTCCTCCATTAATATTCTTCAATATTTGTTTTCTCAACATGACCCGCCAAAGAATGCTCTAAAAGCGTCTCCGCAAGTTGAGTAAAATTATCTGTATAATCACTGACATAAAATTTTTCTTTTCCCGCTTCTTTACGCGCAGAAAGCAGCTTAGCCTCCGCTAGCTTCTTGGCAGCTAAAATGGCCATTTCCTTTCCGGAATTTATTAACGTAACCGTTTGCCCAAACACAGCGGAAATGGCAGAACTTAAAATAGGATAATGTGTACAACCAAGAATAACCGTATCCACTTTTCCTACATACTCATCTAAATACTCATGTGCCACCAACAAGGCCACTGGGTCAGCCTCGCCAAAGTGATCATTTTCCACCAAAGGGACAAAAAGTGGACAAGCTTTGCTTTGCACATGCGCTTCTGGATACAAAGCATGAATTGCTTTTTCATATGCCCGACTTCTGACGGTAGCACTAGTACCAATCACCAGAATCTCACCCGTACAACTTTGTTTTATTGTAGTAGACACAGTAGGCTCTACTACGCCGAAAACAGGAACGGCCGCTTCTTCACAAACTTCATCGTAAGCCACCGTACTAACGGTATTGCAAGCAATAAGGACAGTTTTCACATCTGCTCCACGTAAAAAGCGTGCTATTTGTCTTGCATATCGTACAATCGTATCGTTTCCTTTTGTTCCATAAGGCACGCGCCCCGTATCTCCGAAATAAATCAAATCTTCGTGTGGAAGCAAATGCTCCATCTCACGAACGGCAGTTAATCCACCCAAACCAGAGTCGAAAATACCAATAGGTCGATTATCCAAAGTGATCGTTCACTCTCCCATCGCTAGTTGCAACAGCTTTTCAAGCAAATCAGAATAAGAGGTTCCTACTGCTTCAAAAAGTTTTGGATACATACTAATTGCTGTGAAACCTGGGATTGTATTTGGCTCATTTAAGAGTACATCTCCATTTTCACAAACAAAGAAATCCATACGAGTCATTCCCTTACAGCCCAAAAGCTTGAACGCACGCACAGCTTCTCTGCGCACCTTTTCACTTTCCTCTTTTGGTAACTTTGCCGGAATATCCAACTCGGTACGATTGGCCAAATATTTTGCATTATAATCATAGAATTCATTACAGGGCCTGATTTCACCACAACAAGATGCGACCGGATTTTCATTGCCCAACACAGCGCACTCTACCTCATGCCCCACAAGATTTTCTTCAAAAACCAATTTATTATCATGCTCTGCGGCCGTTTTTACCGCCTGTTTAAGTTCTTCCCTATTTTTCACCTTGGTAATTCCAACAGAAGAGCCCGCATTTGCCGGCTTAACAAAGATTGGATAACCTAAATGCTCTTCCAAATGCGCAAAAAAAGACCCATCCTCATCTCGAAGATCACTCACTAATGCAGAATCCCATTTCGACTGCGGAATCTGATATGCATCACAAAGTGCCTTGGCGATAGCTTTATCCATGCAAACGGCAGACGCCGAAACGCCGCAGCCCACAAAAGGAATACAAGCCAATTTAAACAATCCTTGAACCGTTCCATCTTCACCATAAAGGCCGTGTAAAACAGGAAATGCTACATCAATCCGAATTGTTTCCCAGGTATTGTCCGCGCATTTGGCCACAATACCATGTATTTTGGAATCAGGCGCAACAAAGGCCTGCCGTTTATGAT
>DOXU01000149.1 GCA_003518885.1 Oscillospiraceae bacterium | reverse complement strand
GGAGCCGGCAGTTTGGTCGCTTACTGCATTGGCATCACGGGAATTGACCCCATGCGCTACCATTTGCTTTTTGAGCGATTTTTAAACCCAGAACGGGTGAGTATGCCCGATTTTGACATTGACTTTTGTTATGAGAGACGGCAGGAAGTTATTGATTACGTCGTGAAAAAATATGGGGCAGATCATGTGTCTCAAATTATCACGTTTGGAACCATGGCGGCCCGTGCGGCCATTCGCGATGTGGGTCGTGCCTTGGGCATGCCTTATGCCGATGTGGATCGTGTGGCCAAATTGATTCCGACAGAGCTAGGCATGACCATTCAAAAGGCGCTGAAACAGTCAAAAGACCTGCATGCTTTATATGAGGCGAATCCCGCTGTTCATCGCTTGATTGAGACGGCCAAAGGGATTGAGGGAATGCCCCGTCATGCCTCCATGCACGCGGCTGGCGTAGTCATTACCCGTGACCCAGTGGATACTTATGTGCCTTTGCAGAAGAACAATGGCGCCATTGTGACGCAGTACACCATGACCATGCTGGAACGGCTTGGTTTGCTGAAAATGGATTTTTTGGGCTTGCGCACGTTAACGGTTATTCGTTATGCCGAAAACCAGATAAAAGCACAGTACGATCCTGCTTTTTCGGCGGAGAATATTCCCTTAGATGACCCAGAGGTTTATGAAATGCTGGGCAAAGGCAGTACCGTTGGCGTCTTCCAATTTGAATCTCCTGGTATGCGGCGGACCATTATGGAGTTAGGCCCTACCCATATGGAAGATCTCATTGCTGTGATCTCGTTGTATCGCCCAGGGCCAATGGAGTCCATTCCTCGGTATATTGAGAACCGTCACCATCCGGAAAAAGTAACCTATCGCCATCCTTTGCTAAAGGATATTTTAGATGTGACCTATGGCTGCATTGTCTATCAAGAACAAGTGATGGAGATTGTGCGCAAGCTGGGTGGGTATTCTTACGGTCGGGCGGACCTGGTGCGTCGGGCAATGTCGAAGAAAAAAGTGGATGTCATGGAAAAAGAACGGGAATATTTTATCCATGGTCTACAAAGAGAAGACGGCTCCTTTGAATGCGTTGGTGCGGTGCGCAATGGTGTAGATGAGGCCACTGCCAATGCTATTTTTGACGAGATGGCTTCCTTTGCTTCCTATGCTTTCAACAAATCCCATGCAGCGGCTTATGCCTTGGTTTCGTATCAAACTGCCTTTTTAAAATGCCATTATCCCAAGGAATATTTTGCCGCCCTTTTAACCAGTGTGTTAGAAAATTCGGACAAGGTTTTGGAGTATATTAATGAATGCGTGCGTCTGCAAATTGGCGTTTTACCTCCCGATATTAACGAAAGCATGGAAGGGTTTACCGTTAGCGGAGAAAAAATCCGGTTTAGCCTAACGGCAGTCAAAAATTTGGGGCGCGGGTTTATTCACGCATTGGTGGAAGAACGACAAAACGGTGCCTTTTCTTCTTTGACGGATTTTATTAGAAGAATGCTTCCGCTGGATTTAAACAAAAGGGCATTGGAAAGCTTAATCAAATGCGGGGCATTCGATAGCCTGGGCTATCAACGTCGCCGTTTATTGATGGGGTATTCCCAAATTTTGGCCGCCGAAGAAACCCGGATGAAAAATAATCTTTCCGGGCAAGTCAGCTTATTCACCCAGGGAAATAGTACAGAACAAGCGGAAAGTCTGCCCGAGGTGGACGATTTTGCCCCTAAAGACCGCTTGGTTTATGAAAAAGAGGCATTGGGTTTTTACCTGTCAGGGCACCCAGCAGAGCGGTATCGATCTTTGATCCAGGAAAAAGGGTTGTTTTCGATCCGGAAGGTCATGAGTTGTCGTGATGGTGATACCGTTCGGTTTTTGGGAATTGTACAAAGCAGACAGGTGAAGACGACCAAGAAGAATGAGGCCATGGCTTTTTGTCAAGTTGATGACAGCAGTGCGGGGATAGAAGTAGTGGTTTTTCCTCAAGTTTATCAAGAAAGCGTACAGCTGTTTGAAAAGGATCGAGCGGTTGTGGTGCAAGGCAGAGTAAGTTTGCGTGAAGATAAAGCGCCTAAAATCATCTGTGAAAAAGCGTTTTCTCCCGAAGAATTGGCACAGCAAACGACAAAATCTGTTGCTTCCAAAGAGCAGCTAACAGAGCAGACAGGAAAGACAAACACCGGCCGGCCAGGACTTTTTTTGTGTGTACCTTCCCAAAACAGCAAAGCCTATGTGCGGGCACAAAATTTGCTTGCTGTTTTTGACGGATCCTTCCCCTGGTATGTCCAATTTCAGGATACCCATAAATTGGTACGGGCGCCTAGACACCTGTGGGTAAGCGTAAATCCGGTTCTATTGGGGGAATTGGAACGCGTATTGGGAAAGGGAAATGTCTATTTGCGCGGGGAAAAATAGTTGCGAAACGGTGCGCAATAGTTTATGATGAAGCTGTGGCGTTTTAGGTAAATGCACAGATGGGTTTAAAAAAAGACTACCCAACACAAAAAGCGACTGACATTACCTGGTTCGGAGGTTAAAAAATGTGGACGGTAATCTATATGGCCCAAACAAAAGATTCTGTACTAAAAGTACGGGAGCTTTTATCCGCAGCCAATTTGGCGGTGCGGGTGCGGCCGGTAGGCGGCAGTTCGGCAGAAGATGGCTATTTTGAAATTTTGGTGCCGCAAACCGAAGCACAGCTTGCGCACACCATTCTTTTGAAAAACGAATATTAATTTTTTTGCATAAAAAGTTTGAAAAAGGCAATCATTTTGAAGTTAGAATTTTGGAATGGAGGCAGACCCTATGGCAGATGCACAGAAAACAATTGGAGTTTTGACCAGCGGAGGGGATTCTCCAGGAATGAATGCGGCAATCCGCGCGGTTGTCCGTTCCGGTATTGCAGCAGATATGCGCGTGGTTGGCATCAAGCGTGGATATCATGGCTTGATTAACGGGGATGTAACCGAAATGAATCTGCGCAGTGTTTCGGATATTATTCATCAAGGTGGGACCATCCTTTATACAGCACGCAGTCCGGAGTTCCAAACCGAAGCGGGAATGCAAAAAGCCATACGGGTTTGCGAGGAATATCATATTTCTGGCCTTGCTGTGATTGGCGGAGATGGTTCGTTTCGTGGGGCTTCTGCTTTGTCGGCTCATGGGGTGCCTTGCGTAGGCATTCCCGGAACGATTGATAATGACATTGCAGCCAGCGAATATACCATTGGATTTGATACGGCAGTGAATACGGCGATGGACATGGTGGATCGGTTGCGTGATACGATGGAATCCCATGATCGCTGCAGTGTGGTGGAAGTGATGGGACGCAAAGCAGGCTGGATTGCCTTGGAAACCGCGATAGCGGTGGGTGCTACAGCGGTATTGGTACCGGAAATCCCTTGTGATTTGGAAAAAGAGCTGATTCCCCGCATTCTGCGCATTCAAAAAACGGGCAAACGGCATTATATTATTGTGGTGGCCGAAGGGGCAGGCAATACAACGGAAATTGCCAACCTAATCGCAGATAAAACGTCCATTGAAACCCGTGCAACGGTTTTGGGGCATGTACAACGTGGTGGATCACCAACTGTGCGGGATCGCATGATTGCATCCGAAATGGGGTACCATGCTGTTGAATTGTTAGCTGCCGGGCAAGGGGATCGTGTGGTGGCCATGAAAGACAACCGGGTCGTGGACTATGATATTTATAAAGCGTTAGAAATGACCAAACCATTTGATAAAAAAATGTACCAGATTTCGAATACGATCAATATTTAAAGAAAAAGAATGATCGGGGTGGCATCTCTCTTTTGGAGGTGCCTCCTTTTTTGTTTTTTTGAGTGAGGGAAAAGAAAATCTATTTTGTGCGGCGCTGATATTTGGGCAGGCTTGTAAGTTTACTGAAAATGGTTTATCATAATGGACATAAGATTGGCGAAAAGTTTGTTGGTATTTTGATGGCTTGCCAGATGGCAGGCAGGATCATGCCGACAACATTTCACAACCTTTTCCTTTATTAGGTGAAAACTGAATGACTCGGCGGGAGAGTGCTATGTTTAAAATCGTTACGAAGAGGGTTTTGAATCCCACAGTTGTTTTAATGGAGATTGAAGCACCGCAAATTGCAAAGAAAATGAAAGCCGGACAATTTATTATTCTCCGGATTAATGAATATGGCGAGCGGGTTCCTTTTACGGTAGAGGACACCAACACCGATAGAGGAACTGTTACGATTGTTTTTCAAATTGTGGGGAAAACAACGCTAGAACTTAGCCGATTGAATGCAGGCGATTCCATTCAAGATTTTGTTGGCCCACTGGGACAGCCAACCACGTTGGATGGAATGAAAAAAGTGGCGGTTATTGGGGGCGGCCTTGGCTGTGCGATCGCTTTTCCACAGGCAAAACATCTTTTCCAAAGTGGAGTAAAGGTGGACATTATCGCGGGCTTCCGTTCCAAAGAAATTGTGATTTTAGAGGACGAGATGAAAAAGGCCTCTAATCGCTTGCTTATTTGTACCGACGACGGGACTTATGGCAAAAAAGGATTTGTAACCGATGCGTTGGAGGCAGAAATTAAAGCAGGGGCAGGTTATGACCATGTGATCGCGATTGGCCCCCTGCCGATGATGAAATTTGTTTCCCTTTTGACTAAAAAATATGAGATTCCGACCATTGTCAGTATGAACCCCATTATGATTGACGGAACCGGTATGTGCGGTTGCTGTCGTGTGACGGTGGCGGGAAAAACCCGGTTTGCCTGCGTGGAAGGCCCAGATTTTGATGGGCATCAAATTGACTTTGATGAAGCCATTGAGCGCATGAGCACCTATAAAAAAGAAGAAAAAGCGGCTTTGGATCATTACTGCCGTCTGGAAAATATTTCGATGTAAAACAAAAAGATTGGCGAATACAGATGGAGGATGCACTATGCCGAACATGAATCCTAAAAAACTGCCTGCTCCGGAGCAGGCACCAGAAGTCAGGGTGAAGAACTTTGACGAAGTAACCGCCGTTTATACAGCAGAGATGGCACAAGAAGAAGCATCCCGTTGCCTAAATTGCAAAAACCGTCCTTGCGTGGATGGTTGCCCAGTTAATGTTAAAATTCCAGATTTTATTCAGGAAATTGTACAGGGAAACGATGAGGCTGCCTATCAAAAAATCAAAGAGACCAATGCGCTCCCTGCTGTTTGTGGCCGCGTCTGTCCGCAGGAAAGCCAATGCGAAGGTAGATGTGTGCGGGGCATTAAAGGCGAACCAGTTGGCATTGGACGCCTGGAGCGGTATGCAGCCGATACC